>DATFYA010000215.1 GCA_035315345.1 Candidatus Methylomirabilota bacterium | reverse complement strand
ATGGCCCCGTGGGCGAGGCGCGGCAGGGTGAGATCGTGCAGGAACTGGGTGTGTCCGGTGACCTTCTCGGCCCCGTCGCGCTTCGGGGTGTCCCGGCCGATGACGCGGAAGCTCACGGCGGTGGCGCTCGGGACGCCGCGCGCGTCCGGCTACCCGGCCGCGCCCAGCCGGCTCACCTGCCCCGCCCGCCACGCCTCGCGCGACATGAAGCCGGGCCGGTTGCGGCAGAGCGCCTCGGTCTCGGCGAGGATCGTCTCCACCGGGGCCTCGATGTCGAACGGCTCGGCGACCGGCTGGGGCGTGTGCCAGGGCGTGTCCACGAACACCTCGACCCGGTTGCCCTCCGGATCGGGGAAGTAGACCGACCACGCGTTGCCGTGGGTCACCACGCGGAACTGCTTGATGCCCTCCTCGCGCGCCCGCGCGTGCATCGCCTTGAGATCGCTCAACGTCGGCAGCTTGAACGAGATCTGGTTCACCACGTTGTAGTCCACCCCGGGCGGGCGGCCGGCGGCCAGCACCATCTGGTGGTGCTCGTCGGGATCGCGCGAGAGGAACACGAGATCGGGCCCGTCCGGCGACAGCCGGCCGCGGTCGCTCACGAGCAGGCCGACCACGCGGGTGTAGAAGTCCTCCATCCGCGCGATGTCGGTGACGTGGATGCCGAAGTGGCTGAAGGCGACGGGGGGCGATGACGGCATGAGGTTTCCTCCGCGCGAGAGCGGTGTCGTTGCCGCGGATGATATCACGCCGAGCCCCGGCCGCCGGCCCGCCGCTACATCCTGCCGTCGCTCGCCTATATAATGACCGCGAGAAGGAGGATCGCGGCATGGGCGCCACCCGGAAGTACGCGGTCATCGACCCCGCCACCGGCAAGATCGACCGCCGCATCTTCAGCGAGCAGGCGGTCTACGACGACGAGATGGCGCGCATCTTCGGCCGCGCCTGGCTGATGATCGGCCACGAGAGCCTGGTGCCCGAGCCCGACGACTTCTTCCACACCTACATGGGCGAGGACCCGGTCATCCTGACCCGCGACGGCGGGGGCCGCCTGCACGCGCTGCTGAACATGTGCCGCCACCGGGGCAACCGCGTGGTGCGCTGCGACGACGGCAACGCCAGGCGCTTCATGTGCACGTATCACGGGTGGACCTACGGCAACGACGGCGCCCTCGTCCACGTGGCCGGCGCGTCGGAGGCCTACTACGACGCGCTCGACCGAGCCTCGCTCGGCCTCATCGAGGCGCGCGTCGAGACCTACGCGGGCATCGTCTTCGCCACCTGGGCCCAGGACGCCCCGAGCCTCGAGGCCTACCTGGGCGACGCGCGCTGGTACCTCGACACCGTGTTCAACCGGCGCGACGGCGGCACGCAGGCCCTGGGCCCGATGAAGTGGCTCGAGCCGGTCAACTGGAAGACGATGGCGGACAACTGCTCCGACAACTACCACGTCCCCACCACCCATCTCTCCAGCGCGCGGGTGCAGACCGAGTACATCGGTCGCCCGCACCTCTCGCACAAAGATCAGTTCGAGAGCCCGAACAAGCACGCCTTCGTCAACGGGCACTCGATCACCTTCCGCGACGCCGACGACGGCATGCCCCGCTACGTGCACGGGGTGTCGAGCGAGACCTTCCAGATCTTCAAGGCCTACCACGAGGACACGCTGCCCGAGGTCGAGCGGCGGCTCGGCCGGCTGCGCGCGCGGCGGGTGCAGCTCGGCAATCACTCGATCTTCCCCAACGGCATCCTCGGCCTGCGGCTGGCCCTGCCCCGCGGCCCGCTCCGGACCGAGTTCTGGCACTTCGTGCTGCTCGACCGCGCGGCGCCGGAGGCGATCAAGCGGATCATCCGCATCGGGAGCCAGGCCAACAACGGCGCCGCCGGCATGTTCGAGCAGGACGACGTGGACAACTGGCGGCAGGTGACCGACGCGAGCCGGAGCGCGCTCGGACGACGGTATCCGCAAGATCTGTCGATGGGCCTGGGCCACGCCGGCCCGCATCCGGAGTACCCCGGCCTCGTCTCCGAGCGCTACATCTCGGAGAACAACCAGCGCCTCTTCTATCAGCGCTGGGAGGAGTTCATGAACGCGGGGAGCTGGGCCGACATCTCGATCGATCCGATCAAGGCGGATTTCGAGGGCACCGCCACGATGCAGGGCTAGCCGGGCAGGGCCAGCCGGAGCCTGATGAAAAAGGCCAGGAGCGCGGTGGCGAAAAAGCGGCGCGCGCCGGCGCGGGACCGACGCCGCGATCCGGCGCCCGCGGTCTCGGGGTCGCAGGCACTGTGGCTCGAGCTGATGCGGTTCTATATCGGGGAGGCGTGGCTGCTGGACGAGCGCCGGCTCACCGAGTGGCTCGACCTGTTCACCGACGACGTGCTCTACTTCATGCCCCGGCGCAAGAACGTCCCGCGCCGCGAGCTCGACCGCGAGCTGACGCCGCTGGGCGATCTGGCCATCCTGGAAGAGGACAAGCGCTACCTCACGATGCGAGTGGCCCGGCTCGACACCGGCATGGCGTGGGCCGAGGATCCGCCCTCGCGCACGCGGCACCTGGTCGGCAACCTCGAGGTCACGCCGCTCGGGAAGAACGAGGTCCAGGCACGCACCGCGTTCCTGGTCTACCGCTCGCACCTCGAGACCGACCACCAGCTCCTGTCCGGCTATCGCGAGGACCTGCTGCGCCGCATCGACGGCGGCTTCAAGATCGCCCGCCGCACGATCGTCCTCGACGCCAACGTCCTCCTGGACAAGAACCTCAGCGTGTTTCTGTAGTCGGTGTAGTCGGGGTCAGGTCTTGCATTACGACATTTTCGTGGCGCGCGTCGTGTCGCCGCGCGCGGGAAAATGTCGTAATGCAAGACCTGACCCCGATCAGTAGCCGCGGAGGAATCCCAGCACGTGCGCGGTGTACTCGGCCGGCTTCTCGAACGGCGGCCAGTGCCCGCAGTTGTTGAGGAGGACCAGGCGCGAGTCCGCGATGTGATTCAGGATGGCGATGCTGACCTCGAAGGCGACCATGCGGTCGTAGCGCCCGTGGATCAGCAGCACCGGGGACCGGATGGAGGCCAGATCCGCCGTGTAGTCGTGCGGCACGCTCACCGACTGCCGCCGCGCCTCGACCATCTCGGGCGACCAGGTGTGCGCGCGGTGGATGTAGTCGACCAGCTCGTCGGTGACCAGGCTCTCGTCGTCGATGTGCACGCGCAGGTAGCGCCGGATGTTCTCGCGGCTCGGGTCATCCAGCGCCTGGCGCGTCGCCCGGTTGCCCTCCGAGGGGCGATTGGCCATGAGGTAGCGATCGCCGCCGGTGCCGATGTGCGAGCCGCCCATCACGAACCTCCGCACCCGCCCGGGATACGCGATGGCCGCGACCATCGCCGACTGCCCGCCCTGCGAGTTGCCGACCCAGTGCGCCCGCTCGATGCCGAGGGCGTCCAGCAGGCCCACCGCGGTCCGCGCCTGCAGCGCGTGCACGCCCTCGTGATAGACCACGGGGCCGGTCGTGCTGAAGTTCGGCAGGTCCATGAGGATGCAGCGGAAGTGTTGCCCAAGCTCTCCAATCACCTTGTGGAAGGTGATCCAGGCGGTGGTGCCCGGCCCGTAGGAGTGCAGGAACAGGACGGGGTCCCCGCGGCCGACGTCGTGATAGTGCACGGGCATGCCGCCGGCCTGGATGGTCTTGCCGGTGCCGGCCTCGGTGAGCCCGTTCAACGCGATGAACGGCATGGGTCCCTACCAGGGAAAGATACACCGATCGATCGACAGCCAGCCCGCGCCGCCGAACAGCACGCCCAGCGCCATCGCGATCAGGGCCAGGTTCATCTCGTAGCCATGGCCCTTCCCCGGCGTCATGGACCAGTTGATGAAGAACCCGTTCGGCGCGTGGACCTTGACGATCGCCACCAGCATCACGATGATGAGCCCCACCGCGGCCGGCCGCACCAGCAGCCCCACGATCATCGCGATGCCGCCCAGCAATTCGGTGAACGCGGCGAGCACGCTCAGGGGCGCCGGCACGCCGAGCGCCTGGCGGAAGTAGCCGATGACCCCCTTCAGGCCCGGCCCGCCGAACCAGCCGAAGACCTTCTGGGCCCCGTGGGCGAAGAAGATGATGCCCAGGGCGACCCGGATGATCAGGAGGGACTTCGAGGGAAACGTGCCGAAGAGCATGTCCATGGCGTGACTCCTCTCGCGTGAGGGTGGGGTTGCCCCGGCCGTCAGAAGATCCCGAGGTGCTGGCGCAGGTCCACGTCGCGCTGGCGGAACTCCGCGGTGGGTCCCTCGGCCACGACGCGCCCGCCGTTCAGGATCACGATGTCGTCGGCCACCTCGAACACCAGCTTGGGGTTCTGCTCGACCAGCAGGATGGAGAGCCCCTGCTCCTTGAGCCGCCGGATCGTCGCCATGACCTCGCCCACGATCTGGGGCGCCAGGCCCTCCGAGGGCTCGTCCATGAGCAGCACGCGCGGGTTCGACATGAGCGCCCGGCCGATGGCGAGCATCTGCTGCTCGCCGCCCGAGAGCGAGCCGGCGACCTGCCGCCGCCGCTCGCCGATGCGGGGGAAGAGCGTGAAGACCGCGTCGAGCGTCCAGCCCGTGGACGCGCCGGCCTGGGGCGTCCGGCCCGCCACCGCCAGGTTCTCGCGCACGGTCAGGCTGCGGAAGATCCGCCGCCCCTGCGGCACCAGCGCCACTCCCTGGGCGGCGATGGTCTCCGGGGGCCGGCCGGTCACCGCGCGCCCGAAGACCTCGACGCGGCCGTGTCGCGGCGGCAGGAGCCCGACGGTCACGCTCATCGCGGTGGACTTGCCGGCCCCGTTGCGGCCGAGCAGGCCGAGGAGCCGGCCCTCGCCGAGGCGCAGCGACACGCGGTGCAGCACGTGGCTGTCGCCGTAGAGCGCGTCGATCTCGTGGAGCCGCAGCGCCTCACTCGCCAAGGTAGATCTCCCGGGTCCGCGGATGCGCCACCACCTCGCTCCGCGTGCCCTCGACCACCACCTGGCCGAAGTGCAGCACGGTGATCCGCTCCGCGAAGTCGAGCGCCACGTCCATGTCGTGCTCGATCATCACGATCGTGACATCCCGGGGAATGGCGGTGACGAGCCGGAGGACGTCGCGCCGCTCCTCGATCGAGAGCCCGGCGAACGGCTCGTCCAGCAGCAGCACGTGCGGCTCCTGGGCCAGGGCCATCGCGATCTCCACGCGCCGGCGCTCTCCGTAGGACGTCTGCGCGAGGGGCCGCGCGGCCAGATGCTCGAGGCCGACGCGGGCCAGCGCCGCGCGCGCCCGGTCGAGCACCGCGGCCTGCCGCTCCAGCCGGGCGATCGGGTTCCAGCGCAGCCGGGAGCGCCCCAGCAGCGACAGGGTGACGTTGCGCAGCAGGGTCTCGCGCGGGAAGAGCGTGATGATCTGGTAGGTGCGCGAGATGCCGAGATGGGCGCGGTGCCAGCCCGGGGTGCGGGTGATGTCGCGGCCGAAGAGCGTGACAGTGCCGCCGTCGGGGCGCAATTCGCCGGTGACCAGGTTGAAGAGCGTGGTCTTGCCCGCGCCGTTCGGGCCGATGATCAGCCGTCGCTCGCCCGGCGCGACGGCGAGATCGACCGACGCGGTGACCAGCAGCCCGCCGAACGACTTGGTGAGGCGCTGGACGGCCAGCGCGGGCGCGGCGGTCACCGGCCGGGCTCCTTGCCCGGCGCGCCGGCCACCGCCATCGACGGCGTCGCCCGCCGCGCCGTCGCGCGCCGCCACAACCGGGCCACGCCGGGCACCAGCCCGTCCGGCATGAACACCACGATCGCCACGAAGATGGCGCCGAGCACGAAGTTCCAGCGCTCGATGTAGGCGCTGGCCACGTTCTTCATGGCCACCACGAGGGTGGCCCCGATCACCGGCCCCAGCAGCGTGCCGGTGCCGCCCGAGATGACCATCAAGAGCGCCTCGGCCGAGGCGGTCAGCGCCACCGCCTGCGGGCTCACGAACTGGTTGTAGTAGAGGAAGAGCAGCCCGGCCACCCCGCTCCAGAATCCCGAGAGCAGGAAGGCGAGGAAGCGGATCATCCACACGTGGTAGCCCAGCGCGACCATGCGGCGCGGCTGGTCGCGCGTGCCGCGCAGGCTCGCCCCGAACGGCGAGGCCACCAGCAGCGCCATCGAGCCGACCGCGGCGAGGAACACGACGAGCGTCGCCCAGTAGAAGTGGGCCGGCGAGGCGAGCGACAGGCCGAGCGGGCTCGGGCGCGCGCCGATCGAGATCCCGTTGTCGCCGTTGGTGATGCTGATCCAGCGGTAGGCGACGCCCCACACGATCTGACCGATGGCCAGCGTGATCATCACGAAGCCGATGCCGGTGCCGCGCAGCGCCAGCGCCGCGAACAGCGCGGCGGCCAGCATGGTCACCGCCAGGGCGCCGGCGATGGCGACGGCGTGCCCGTGGCCGCCGGTCAGCAGGCGCGCCGCCGAGTAGGCCGCGATGCCGAGCAGCCCGGCGTGGCCCAGGGTCACGAGGCCGGCGTAGCCGACCAGGACGTTGATGCCGAGGGCGAGGACCGCGTAGAGGAGTATCTGGCTCGCGATGTTGATGTAGAACGTCCCGCCCGCCCACAGGGGCAGCGCCGCCAGCACCACGAGCACGGCGGCCAGCGCGAGGCGCTTCACGCCGCCGGTCGGCCGAAGAGGCCCTGGGGCCGCACCACCAGGACGAGCAGCATCGGGAGGAACAGCACCACGTAGGCCAGCTCGGGGAACAGCGCCTGCCCGAAGTTGTAGAGGAAGCCGACCACGAAGCTGCCCACCAGCGAGCCCGGCAGGCTGCCCGTGCCCCCGAGGATGACCACGACGAGGGCCAGCGGCAGCATCTCCTGGTCCAGGCCGGGGTAGACCGAGAGGATGGGGCCGCCGATGACGCCCGCGAAGCCGGCCAGCCACGCGCCCAGGCAGAACACGATGGTGAACAGACGCGAGACGCGGATGCCGGCCACGCGTGCCATGTCCGGGTCGTCCACGCCGGCCCGGATCATCGCGCCGAGCCGGGTGCGATCGAGCAGCGCCCACAGCGCCACCGCGAAGGCCACCGCGATCAGGCCGACCGCCAGCCGATAGGTCGGGAACACCAGGCCGCCCACGCCGGTCGCGCCCTGCAGCCCGGGCGGCGTGTCGATGCGCACGGGATCGCCGGTCCACACCTTCAGGCAGACGTCGGCGACCATGAACGACAGCCCCAGGGTCACCAGCACCTGCGCCAGCTCGGCCCCGGCCAGCCGGCGGAGGATGAGCCGCTCCACCACCCCGCCGAACACCGCCACGAGCAGCCCGCTGGCCACCGCGGCCGGCCAGAAGCCGAGCCCCCACTCGATCAGGCTCGCGGCCAGGTAGCCGCCCAGCATGAAGAAGGAGCCGTGGGTGAGGTTCGGGATGCGCATGAGCCCGAAGATCAGCGAGAAACCGGCGGACAGCAGGAACAGCAGGCCGCCCAGCGTGACGCTGTTGACGGCCAGCACGAGCCAGACGCTCATGCGGATCGGCCGCCGGTCAGCTCTTGAGCGGCGGGTAATCGCGCGAGTACACCGGTTGGGCCAGGAACCACTTCTCCTCGTACGTCCAGAACTGGCTCACCTTGGGATATGTCTTGATGGTGGTGTTGACCAGCTTGCCGCCCTTGCGCTCGCATCGCCGGATGTAGAAGCTGCCGACCACGTTGCCGAGGTGATCGAAGCTGAAGGGCCCGCGCGGGCTGTCGGTCAGTGAGACCGCGCGCAGCGCCCGGATCAGCGCCTCCTTGTCGTCGGTGTTGCCGCCGGTCTTCTCCAGCGCCGCCTCCGCCACCATGCCGTTGATGTAGAGGCCCGCCGCGTAGATCCCGGGGATGTTCCCGTAGTCGTGCACCATGCCCTCGACCAGGCGCTTGTTGCTCGGCGTGTCGAGGTCGGCGGTATAGGCCGAGCACGTGACCATGCCGATCGCCTCGTCGCCGAAGCTCTTGAGCAGCGCGTCGTCGGCCGCCGTGCTGCCCCCCAGCACCGGCAGCTTCAGCCCCTGGTCGCGATACTGCTTCATGAACTTGAGGGGATTCGACCCCGCGAAGCCGTGCACCACCGCGTCGACCCCGCTGATCTGAGCGAGGTAGGGCGTGTAGTCGGGCGTCACGATCGGCGGCCACAGCTTCTTCACCACGCGTCCGCCGCCGTCCTCGAACACGCGCTGGAAGCCTCCCATCTGCTCGTGGCCGAACGCGAAGTCTTCCGAGAGCGTGATCACGCTCTTGAGCCGGAGCTCCTTGACCGCGTAGTCGGCCAGCGGGTGCATGCTCTGCGCGGCGGTGGCCGAGGCGCGCACGAAGTAGGGGTTGGGCTTGCGCTGGGTCATATCCTCGGCGGCGGCGAGGCTCAGGATCGGCGTCTTGGCGGCAGCGGCGTACTCGCTGATCGCGAGCAGCTCGAACGCGGCGAGCGGGCCGAAGATCATGTCGACGTGGTCGCGCTCGATCAGCTCCTGGGTCTTGGTCTTGGCCCCCGCCGGGTTGCCGCCGGTGTCGGCCACGGTCAGCTCCACCTTGCGGCCCGCGATCGTGTTGTTGCGGTCCTTCAGGAACCGCATGGTGCCCTGCTCCATCTGGATGCCGCCCGCGGCGAGCGGGCCGGTCTTCACGGTCAGGAGGCCGATGCGCACCGGCTTGCTCTGTGCGCGCGCGCGGCGGGGCAGCCCGGCGGCTGCGACGATCGTGCTGCCGGCCAGGAAGGAGCGGCGGCTCAGTGGGAGCGACATGGACGCCTCCTGTTCAGGGTGAGCTAGGGTCGGCGGGTCACCTCGACGGTCGCGCTCTCCTCGGTCATCCGCCCTCCGAGCGGGACGTGGCGCAGCTCGTGCCACACCCGGTCCACATCGGCGAGCACGGCCTCGTCCGGCCGGTCGATGTCGATGGGCGTGGCGGTCGGCACCCAGCACGGCCGGCCGGTGACCCAGAACACCTCGGTGCGGTTGCCCTCGGGATCGAAGAAGTAGCAGCCGATCGCGCTGGCGTGGTTGACGACGCCCTCGATGCGGTAGCCCTCGGCGACCAGGCGCCTCCGCATGACGCGCAGGTCGTCGAGGCTGCCGACCCGCATCGAGATCTGGTTGATCAGGTGGGGGTCCGCCGGATCGGGCCGGCCGCCCATGAGCGCGATCTCGTGGTCCACCGACTCGGGATCCGCGCTCAGGAACACCACGCCGGCGCGCCAGTTCTGCTTGGTCACGCGCATGCCCATGACGTCGCGGTAGAACGCGACCATGCGCTCCAGATCGCGCACGTAGATGCCGACGTGACCCAGGCCCAGCACTCTCGCCATCGGTCCCTCCCTCGATCGGACCGCAGCTCGGACGCCCGGAGGATACTCCTATCGCCGGCGGCGCGCCCGCTTCGCTTTCGCGGCGGCCGGGAGCGCGATCTTGAGCAGCCGGGCCGCGTTGCCGCCCAGGATCTTCGCGCGGTCCGCCGCGGTGAGAAAGCCCGCGCCCCCCACGAAGCCGCGCGGGTCGTACATGCCCATGTCGTAGGGATAGTCGGTGCCGGCCAGGACGTGGTCGGCGCCCCACAGCTTGACCAGGTGCTGGAGCTGGACGCGGTCGAACACGATCGTGTCGAAGTAGACCCGGGCCAGCGATCGGCGCGGCGTGTTCTTCAGCACGGTCCGCGCGTCGGCCCGCGCGCCCCACACGTGATCCATCCGGGCCGGGTAGTGCGCCACATAGCCGCCTCCGTGGGCGGCGACCAGCTTGAGCTTCGGGAAGCGCTCCAGCACGCCGTCGAAGACGAGATGGCCCAGCGCCACCGTGGTGTCGAGCGGGTTGCCGATCACGTTGGTGAAGTAGTGGTCGGCGAGGCGATCGCCCTGCGTGAAGCCGTTGGGATGCATGAACAGCACGGCGTCCAGCTCCTGCGCGGTCTTCCAGAACTGGTCGCGGCCGCGCGAGACCTCGGCGCCGACCACGTTGGTGCCGATCTCCGCGCCGCGGAAGCCGAGCTTCGTCACGCAGTATCGCAGCTCGTCAGCGGCCACGTCGGGCGCCTGCAGCGGCACGTGGGCGAGCGCGACGAAGCGATCCGGATGCGCGGCCACGATCGATGCCAGATGCTCGTTCACCGACCGGCTCACCGTCCGGGCCAGCTCGGGCTCGAGCCAGTACATGAAGTGGAACGGCGACGGCGAGATGGCCTGGATGTTCACGCCCATCTTGTCCATGTCGCGCAGGCGCTGCTCCACGGAGGTGAGACAGGTCCACACGTTCTCCATCTGCTTGCGATTGGTGGCCCGCGACAGCTCGTTCGAGAACCGGGCCGACGGCTCGCGATCGGGTGTGAGCAGGTGCCGCACCATCTCGTCGGCGACGGGGTGGTGCACGTGGCAGTGGATGTCGATGCAGACGGGGCGCCGACCGACCGCGCTCACGCGCGTGCGCCCGCCCCGGGCCGCGTTGGCTGGACACGTGAAGAGCATGAGGGTCTCCTCCGGGTGAGCGCGGGTCAGCGCCGGGCGAAGAGCGCGTAGAGCCACTGGCCGACCCAGCCCAGTACCGGCGGCAGCAGCACGCCGGGGATGAGCCGGGCCAGCGTCATGGGCCAGCCGAGCAGCGGCGCCTCGTAGGTCAGCATCCGGATGGGGCTCACCAGCGTCTTGGCGGTGAGCAGGGCGATCAGCGGACCGGGCGCGGCGCCGCTCCGGAACAGGTTCGCGACCACGGGGAACACCAGGTACGGCCCGCCCGGCATCACCAGCCCGGCGGCCCAGCCGACGAGGATGCCCTGGCCCAGCCGCTCGCCCCCCAGCCAGCGCGACAGCACCGGCGCGGGGATCAGCACGTCGATCAGCCCGGCCAGCACGAAGCCCAGGGCCAGCTCGATCCACACGCCGGAGAGCAGCCGCCCGGTGGACTGGAAGCCGCGCACCACCAGCTGCGGATCCCGCGCGAGCGCGACCACCAGCGCGACCGCAGTCAGCGCCAGCAGGATGAGCAGGCTCGCGTCCATGCGGCGGCGTTTCACGGGGTGCCGGGTGTCGAGACCGGGGTGCGCGAGCTCCGATAGACCAGCGGAACGGGCCGGCCGTCCTCCGCGGCTTGCCGCGCCGCCTCGATCAGCCCGTGGTCGGGCGAGAGACGGCATACCGGGTCGGTGGCCGCCGCGTTGCCGGTGAGCTGGTAGGCCTGGCAGCGGCAGCCGCCGAAATCGACGGCGCGCCGGTCGCAGCTGCGGCACGGCTCGGGCATCCACTCCTCGCCGCGAAAGGCGGCGAAGCCGGGCGAGTCGCGCCAGATGTCCGACAGCGGCCGCTCGGTGACCGAGTCGAACTCGATGCCGGGCAGCGTGTGGGCCGCATGACAGGGCAGCACCAGCCCGTCGGGCGAGATCAGGAGGAACCGGCGCCCCCAGCCGTCCATGCAGGCCTTGGGGAGCTCCGCGTAGTAGTCGGGCGTGACGAACAGCACCTCCATGCGCCCGCGCAGCCGCTCCCGCGCCCGGCCGGCGACGACCCGCGCGCGCTCGAGCTGCTCGCGCGTGGGCAGCAGCGCGGTGCGGTTGGTCAGCGCCCAGCCCACGTACTGCGCGTTGGCCAGCTCCAGCCGGTCGGCCTGAAGCCGCTCGGCCAGGGCGATGACCTCCTCCACGCGATCCAGGTTCTCGCGGTGCAGCACCGTGTTGAGCGTCAGCGGAAAGCCCAGCTCCTTCACCCAGCCCGCGATCTCGATCTTCCGGTCGTAGGAGCGCAGACCCGCGATCCGGTCCGACGGCGCCGCCGTGGTGTCCTGGACGGAGAGCTGCACGTTGTCGAGACCCAGCTCGCGGAAGCGGGCGAGCCGCTCGCGGCGCAGCGGGATCCCGCTCGTGATCAGATTCGTGTAGAGATCGAGCCGCCGCGCCTCCGCGATCAGGGCCTCGAGGTCGTCGCGCACCAGCGGCTCGCCGCCGGTCAGGTTGAGCTGGACCACCCCCAGGTCCTCGGCTTCCCGGAAGACGCGCCGCCACGTCTCGGTGTCGAGCTCGCGGTCGTGCCGGCCGTAGTCGAGGGGGTTCGAGCAGTACACGCAGCGCAGCGGACACTTGTAGGTCAGCTCGGCCACCAGCGTGTACGGGCGGTACGTCTCGCTCATGAGGCCGCGCTCATGTCGCCGACTGTACCAGGCCGCGATCGGCCATCGTCTCGAGAAAGGTCATGACCTCGCGCTCCACCGCCGGCGGCTCGTGCCCGTACTTCTGCGCCAGCTCCTCCACGATCGAGCCCACCGTGCGCTCGCCGTCGCACCGCTGGAGCACGTCCGCCGCGGTCTCATTCAGCACCAGGCCGCGCTCCGGATACAGCAGCATGTAGCGCGACGACTTGCGGTCGTAGCGCAGCCGCGCCTTGCTGGCCAGCCGCGGCCGGCTCGTCGCATCCATCACGTGGCCCGCGCTCCCCCGGGGCCCCAGGCCGGCTCGACGTAGGCCGCGAAGGTGCAGTCGAGCAGGTGCCAGAGGATCTCGGTCTTGCGGATGAGCGCGGCCACGCAGCGCTCCTGCATCGCGTAGGTATCGGCGTGGCGCACCACGAAGTCGATGGCCTCCTCGGAATCGCGCCGCGCCCGCGGCACGCGCGAGCGGAAGTACGCGAGCATCTCCGGGCTCACCCACGGGTAGTGCTTCTCCCAGGCCAGCACGCGCTTGGACATGAGGTCCGGCGCGAAGAACTCGGTGAGCGACGAGGCCACCGCCTCGACCAGGGTGCGCTGCCGCACCAGCTCCACGTAGGCGTCGCAGGCGAAGCGCACGCCGGGCAGGACCGAGCGACAGCTCGCGACCTCGGCCCGGTCGAGGCCCACCCCGTCGGCCAGTCGCAGCCACAGCTCGAGCCCGGCCTCGCCGCCCTCGTCGCCGTCGTGGTCGCGGATGCGGCGGATCCACATGCGGCGGAACGCGGGGTCCTCCGACTTCGAGAGGATGATGGCGTCCTTGATCGGGATGCGCGTCTGGTAGTAGTAGCGGTTCAGCACCCACTGCTGCAGCTGCACGCGGCTGAGACTGCCCTCGTGCATCATCCGGTGATAGCGGTGATGATCGTGATACCGCTGCTCGCCCTCGCGGCGGACCCAGGCGATCAGCTCGTCCCGCGTCAGCGGCGGCCGGACCGGCTCGGTGGTCACAGCGTCACCTCCATCCCATCGAACGCGATCTCCCAGCCGGCCGCTTCCGCTTCCTTGCGCTCGGTGGAGTCGTCGCACAGCAGCGGGTTCGTGTTGTTGATGTGGATGTAGATCCGCCGCCCGGCCGCGAGGCCCTGGAGCGCGGTCAGGCTGCCGCGTGCGCCGCCCACCGGCAGGTGGGCCATGTCCTCGGCGCGCTTGGTCCCGAGGCCGCGCGCCGGCAATTCGTCGCTCGACCAGAACGTGCCGTCGAAGAACACGCAGTCCGCCTCGCCGAGCGCCCGCCGGACGTCCGCGGTCAGGGCACCCGCCGCGGGAAAGTACGCGAGCCGCTGGCCGGTGGCCGCCTCACGGATCGTGAGCCCGACGTTGTCGCGCGGATCACCCGAGCCGCGGTGCTCGAGATGGATCGGCTGCTTGCCCGGCACGGCGACGGCCTCGATGAGGAGCCCGCTGGGCCGGCCGTCGGCCCCGGCGAGCGGAGCTTCGCGACCCGGCTCGAGCACGCGCCACGTCACCTGACCGGGGAACCGCTCGAGCGTCCGGTACAGCACGTTGCCCTCGGTGAAGCCGGTCCGCACGCGCTCGGTGGCGTAGATCACCAGCGGGTGGGACTCGCGAAGGGACAGCAGGCCCAGCGTGTGATCCAGGTCGCCGTTGGTGACGACGATCGCGTCGACCGGGGAGTGACGCGGCGCCTTCGGATGCAGGCCGACGAAGCTCTCGATCTGGGACCGGATCTCCGGGGAGCAGTTCAGCAGGAACCAGCGCTCGCCGTCGGCGCTGACCGCCACCGACTCCTGGGTACGCGCCGCCGATCGGCCCGTTCCCTCGCGGACGCCGCGGCAGTTGGAGCAGCCGCAGTTCCACTGGGGAAAGCCGCCGCCCGCCGCTGAGCCCAGCACCCGGATGCGCACGATTGGCCCCCAGAAACACCACAACCCCCCGGCGGCAGATGGCCGAGCGGGGGGCTGTCGATACGACCGAACGGCTGGGCCGCTCTAGAAGCGGTCGTCCGGCTCCCGGTCGAAATCGTCCTGATACGAGTTGATCTCGGCGTCCATCCTCACTTCGCTGAAGTCCGGCGCTTCCCAGCTCATGGCGCTCACCTCTACTGAACGATCGAGCACCGAACGATCGAGCACCGAACGATCGGGCACTGAATGATCGGGCACCGAATGGTCGGGCGCTGAATGATCGGGCCCGCGTGTCTCTACCGCCCCGATACTATCGGCGGCCCACTCCGAGGTCAAGCGGCATCGGGACGGGCTTGACACCCGGATGCGCCGCCTCTAGATTCCGACCGGGAGGTCGCCGTCGCCCGCTCCATGGATCCACTCGCCGACCTGATCGGGGAGCATCCGACGATCGTCGCCCTCCGCCAGAAGGCGCGTGCCCTCCTGCCCCGCCATCAGGGCGCCCGCCGCCTGCCGCCGATCTTGATCCTGGGCGAGACCGGCACCGGCAAGGGCCTGCTCGCGCGCCTCATGCACCGCGCGGGGCCGCGCGCCGAGAGCCCGTTCGTCGAGCTGAACTGCGCCGCCATCCCGGAGAGCCTGCTCGAGGCCGAGCTGTTCGGCTACGAGCGGGGCGCCTTCACGGACGCCCGCCACGCCAAGCCGGGGCTCTTCCACGTCGCCCACGGCGGCACCCTCTTCCTCGACGAGGTCGCGCTGCTGCCGCGCGGGCTGCAGCCCAAGCTGCTCACCGTGCTCGAGCAGGGCAGCGTACGCCGGCTGGGCGCGACCCGGAGCGAGCCGGCCGACGTCTCCATCGTGGCCGCCACCAATGCCTCGCTCCGATCCGCGGTCGCCGAGGGGCGCTTCCGCGCCGATCTCTACCATCGCCTCGCGGTGCTGACCCTGGAGCTGCCGCCGCTGCGGGAGCGGAACGCGGACATCGACCTGCTGGCCGAGCAGCTGCTGGCGCGCGCGTGCACCGAGTACGGGCTGCCGATGAAAGCGCTGGGCGAGGACGCCCGGAGGGCGCTGCGCACGTACGCCTGGCCGGGCAACGTGCGGGAGCTCGGCAATGTCATCGAGCGCGCCGTGCTCCTCTCCGATCTCGAGACGATCGGCCCAGACGGGCTCGACCTTCCGCGACCGGCCGCGCCGCCCGCCCCGCGCGTCGTGCCGCCGCCGATGTCGCGGGCGGACTCGGCGCGCGCGCATCTGGCGGACGCGCTGGCCCAGACCGGCTGGAACATCACGCGGACCGCGGCGCGGCTCGGCATCACCCGCAACACGGTGCGCGCGCGGATCCGTCTCCACGGGCTGCGGCCCCCCGGCGCGGTCGAGCCGGCGGTCCCGGTGGCCGTGCCGCTCGTGCCCGACGTCCCGCCGGCGCCGATCGCGGCGGCCGAGCGCGCGCCGGCGCCTGCGGGCGTCGGAGTCCGCTGGGACCGGCGCCGGGTCACGTTCCTGCGGGCGCGCATCGTGCCCGGGCCCGAGGGGGCGGCGTCGGTGACGAGCCGCGTCTTCGGCTGGCTGGTCGACAAGGCGCAGACGTTCGGCGGTCACGTGACCGAGATCGGCCAGCAGAGTGTCGTGGCGATCTTCGGCCACGTGCCGGCGGAGGACGCGCCCCGGCGCGCCGCGACCGCCGCACTGTCGGTGACGAAGCTCATCGCGCGCGAGGACCGGCGCGCCGAGGGACCGGACGACGTCGCGGTCGCCCTGGCCATCCACGTCGACCGCGTCGCGCTGGCGCACATCGACGGCCGCCCCGTCGTCGAGCAGGACGCCTCCCGCCGCGCGCTGGCCGCGCTGGATGCGCTGGAGCCGATCGGCCGCGGGGAGATCGGGGTGACCGACGCCGCCGCCGGCTACCTCACCCGCCACTTCGAGATCGCGGCCGGTCCTGGGCCCGCCGCGGGGCGACGCCTCGTCGGCCGCTCGACCACCCCGGGGGGATCGCAGCCGGTCGCCTTCGTCGGCCGGCGCGCCGAGATGGACACGCTGCGCCGCCTGCTCGACCAGGCGATGCTGGGCCACGGCCAGATCGTCACCCTCGTGGGCGAGCCGGGCATCGGCAAGTCGCGCCTGCTGCAGGAATTCCAGCAGTCCGTCCGCACGGAGCGCGTCGTCATGCGCGAGGGCCGATGCGCGCCCTACGGCACGCACGTCCCCTACTTCCCGGCGATCGAGATCTTGCAAGCCTTCTGCGACGTCGAGGACACCGACGCGATGGAGACGGTGGACGCCGCGGTGCTGGCCGCGCTCGAGCCGCTGGGTGCCGCCGCGGCGGCGTCGGCGCCCTATCTGCAGAACCTGCTCTTCCCGCGCACGGGCGGCGAGCTGACCGGGCGGTCTCCCGACGCGGTCAAGTCGGGAACCTTCGACGCGGTCCGGCGCGTCGTGCTCGCCCAGCAGGAGCGCCGCGCCCTGCTGCTCGTCATCGAGGATCTGCACTGGATCGACCAGACCTCGGCCGAGCTGCTGGCGACGCTGGCCGAGCTGACTGCCGCCTCGCGGATCCTGCTGGTGACGACGGCCCGCCCGGGCTTCCGGGCCGCGTGGCAGACGCGGCCCAACGCGACGCAGCTCACGCTCGGCCCGCTCTCCGCCGGGGACAGCCGCCGGATCGTGGAATCCGTGCTGGCCGCCCGGCCGGCCGCGGAGGCGGTGGTCGGGCGCGTCCTGAGCCGGGCGGAGGGCAACCCGTTCTTCCTCGAGGAGCTGGCGCAGGCGGTTCGCGAGCACGCCGACGAGAGCGACGCGCTCGCGGTGCCCGGGACGGTGCACGACGTGGTGGCCAGCCGCGTGGACAGCCTCCCCGCCGCCGACCGGCACGTGCTCGAGGTGGCCGCGGTCATCGGCCGCGAGATCCCGGTGGCCCTGCTGCGGGAGGCCTCCGAGCTGTCCGCCGCCGACATCCAGGCCAGCCTGGCCCGCCTGCAGGGCGGCGAGTTCCTCCACGCCATCCGGTCGGGCGCCGAGGCCGGCTACGCGTTCAAGCACGCGCTGACCCACGAGGTGGCCTACGACGGCGTGGTCCGAAGCGCCCGCGCGCTGCTGCACGCGCGCGTGGTGAGCGCGATCGGCAAGCTGGCCCCGGAGACCCGCGAGCGGCGGCCGGAGACGCTGGCGCGCCACTGCACGGAGGCCGGGCGGCACGCCGACGCCATCGGGCACTGGACTCGCGCCGGACAGCTCGCGATCCAGCGCTCCGCGCACGGCGACGCCATCGTGCACCTGGGCCATGCGCTGGCGCTGCTGGCCGGCCAGCCCGAGGACCCGGCGCGGGAGGCGCAGGAGATCGACATCCAGCTCGCGATGGCGACGTCGCTCACCGCCACGCGCGGGTACGGCGCGCCGGAGGTCGAGCAGACGCTGGACCGCGTGCGGGTCATGGCCGACCGCCTCACCGACGTCGACCAGAAATTCTTCGTGCAGTGGACGCTCTGGCGCTTTCAGCTCTCGCGCGCCGACTTCCGGGCCGCCGAGCACCTGGTAGGCCGGCTGCTCGCCGTCGCGCACGGCCACGGCGACACCCTCGTGCGGGTGGGCGGCCACGTCGCGGCCGGGGTGGACACCTTCTACCGCGGCGAGTTCGCCCGCGCGCGGGAGCACCTGAGCCAGGCGGCCGCGCTGGACGACCGCGGCCGTGCCCCCGAGCAGATGCTTCGCTACGGCCAGGACATGGGCGTGGCGGCCGCCGGATTCCTCGGCTGGGCGGACGCGGTGATCGGCGATCTCGACGGCGGCGCGCGGCGCGCCGAGCTGGCGGTGCGGATGGCCCGCGAGGGCGGGCATCCGTTCAACGTGGCGCTCGCCCTGTTCCTGGCCTGCGAGGTCCACGAGCTGCGGCGCGAGCCCGCCGTGGTCCGGCGGCTCGGCGACGAGCTGGTGGCCCTTTCCCGCGACTGCGGCTTCGCGTTCTTCCTGGCGATCGGGCTCTCGCACGCCGGCTGGGGCCGGAGCGCCGGCGGCGAGGCCGACGCGGGCGCCGCCATGATGCAGGAGGGCGCCGATCTCTTCCGCCGGGCCGGCCAGCGCGTCGGGCTCGCCCATCGCGCGCGCCTGGCCGAGGGGCTGCTGGCCACCGGCGCGGTGGAGGCCGCGCTGAACGTGATCGCCGACGCCCTCGAGCAGCGGCGGCAGACCGCGGAGCACGCCTTCGTGGCCCCGCTGCTGACCCTCCGCGCCGAGGCGCTCGTCCGCCGCGGCGAGGCCGCGGCCGCGCTCGACGCGCTCCGCGAGGCGGTGGAGGTCGCGACCGGCCAGGGCGCCACCCTCTTCGCCCGCGACGCGGCCGCCGCCCTCCGCCGTCTGGAAGACCGGGGATGAGCGTCTCGAACTGGAACGGCTCGAATCGCTGCGCGCCGGCCGCGACGGTCACACCCCGCGATCTGGACGAGCTGATCGCCATCGTGCGCGACCCGGCCTTCCCCTCGCCGGTGCGGGCCCTGGGCGAGCTGCACTCGCTGAACGAGTCCATCGAGACCGCGGGCACCGCGGTGTTCATGACCCGCTTCTCGACGATCGACGCGCCCGATCGCGCCCAGCGCCGGGTCACGGTGGGCGCCGGCGTCCGGATGATCGACCTGAAGAACGCGCTCCGCCCGCACGGGCTGCAGCTGCCGGTGGTGCCGGAGATCGGCAATGCCACCGCGGGCTCGGTCGCCTGCTGCGGCACCAAGGATTCCTCGCTCGGCCCGACCGGCCGCGGCCAGATCAGCTCGACGGTGGTCGCGGTCCGCCTGGTGCGAGCCGACGGGCGGACCGTGCACGTGACCGACCGCGACGCCCTGCGCCTGATCCGCTCGAGCTACGGGCTGCTCGGCATCGTGTACGAGGTCACGTTCGAGGTCGAGGAGCGCCGGCGGGTCTGGTACTCCTACGAGCGGATCACGCTCGACCGGTGGCTCGAGACCGGCCGGCCCCTGCCACCGCCCGACGGCGCCGAGATCCTCGGCGGCGCCGACGGCTTTCTCGCATTCCTGCTCCCGTACCGGCGACAGCTGATCGTCGAGCGCCGACGGGTGGCCGTCGGCCACCGTCCCGTCATGGTCCTGGACGCGGTCAGGCTCTGGCTGCGCACGTTCGCCTGGATGTCGGGGGCGCGCCCGTTCAACGCCCCGCTCCGGCTCCTGCCCCGGCCCCTCCGTCGCCTCGTCATCGCGGCCTGGGTGTGGGCGCTCGATCACGGCTTCCTCAAGATCTTCTTCCTGCGCGTCATCAGCCGGTTCGCCAGCTACCGGGCCGACGCCATGATCGACTTCAAGCGGCCCGCCTCGAGCTACTTCGACTTCACGTTCTGGGCGTTCCCGGTCAGCGGCTGGGCCGAGATCGTGCCCGCGTACCTGCGCTTCTGCGAGCGCTTCCGGCGCGAGCACGGGTTCAGGCCCGCGCTGCCCACCGAGGTGTACTTCATCCGCCGGGACGACTCCGCGCTGCTGTCCTTCAGCCCCGAGGAGGACATCTTCACGCTGGACATGGTGAACTGGTCCCACGAGGAGCCCGCGGCCTGGATGGCGATGAACCGCGCGTTCAACGAGTTCGCGGCGCGACACGGCGCCCGCCCGCTGCTCAATCAGACGAAGGGCCTCCTGCCCGCGGTGGCCCGGCAGCTGTGGACGCCGGCCTGGCACGCGCTCGCGAACGCGCGCCGGACGGCGGATCCCGAAAACCGGTTCCTGACCCCGTTCTTCCGGGACATCCTCCCCGCAGCGGGTGCATGATGGAGGCCGCCGAGACGCCGGAATCGCTGTGACCCCGGCTGTCACGGTCGGGGGAGACCATCGGCGCATGAGCAGTCCCTTCCTCAGCCAGCTGGCCGAGCTGCAGCGCGCGGACCGCACCCGCGCCAAGTGGGTGATCGTGCCCTCCCACTCGCTCGGGCACACGCTCGGCGAGCGGCTGGCGCTCTACGGCGCCGGCTGGACCAACGTGCGCTTCGCCACGCCGCTGGACCTGGCCCTGCCGATGGCCGCGCCCTTCCTGGTCGAGCGTGGCGTGGACCCGGCCCCCGACGGCATCGGGCCGGCGCTGATCATGCGCCTGCTGCTCGAGCTGCCCGCGTCGGTACCCCCGTATTTCCGCGGCCTGGCCGAGCAGCCGCAGATGGCCGAGGCCCTCTGGGTCGCCATCGCCGAGCTGCGCATGGCCGGCGGCACTGCGGCGGCCCTGCCGCACGCCGCGTTCACCGACGAGCGCAAGCACGCGGAGCTGCGCGCCCTGCTCGCGGCCTACGAGGAGCACCTGGTCGCGCGCCGGCTCGCCGACCGCGCCGTGGTCTTCCACGAGGCGCTGGCTCACCTGGACGTCTGCCCGATCCAGCCCGCCGACCTCTCGATCGAGCTGCCCGCCACCATCTGGGCCCCGCTGGAGCGGCGGCTCCTCGATTCGCTCCCGGGCCGCCGCGTGACGCCTCGCGCGCTGGACCTGCCCGGTCTCGACGTGCCGAGGCGAATGATCAGCCTCGCGGCCCCGGCCGACGCGGTGACGCCCGCGCCGAGGTCGAACGCGGAGCGGCTGGCCCTGCTGATGGACCCCGCGGCGGCCGCGCCCGCCGGCGACGACACGCTCACCATGTTCTGCGCCGGCGGCCGCGAGGCCGAGGTGGAGGAGATCTTCCGGCGCATCGGCCGGGCCGGGCTCGCCCTCGATCAGGTGGAGATCGCGTGCCCCCGGACGGAGCAGGCCGCGCTGGTCTGGGAGAAGGCGCAGCGCCACGAGTGGCCGATCACCATCGGGCCCGGCATCCCGATCGCGCTCACCCGACCCGCGCGCGCCCTGCTCGCCTTCTGCGAGTGGGTCGAGGGAGGCCTGCCCGCCAGCCGGCTGCGCCGCATGCTGCAGTCCGGCGACGTGCGGGTGAGTGAAAGCGGCGAAGGGCTCAGCGCGGGCCAGGCGGCGCGCTTGCTCGCGCGGGCCCAGGCCACGTGGGGACGGCAGACCTACGCGGCGGCGCTGGGCCGGCTGGCCGAGCATCACCGCGGGCGCGCCGCCGATCCCGAGCTGTCCGAGGACGCGCGGGCGCGCCACGCCGAGCGCCTGGACCAGGCCCGGCGCCTGCAGGCGTGGACGGCGGCGCTGCTGGCGCTGGTGCCCGAGGCACCCAGCGCGCCGCTCGGCCGGTGGCTCGAGGCGGCGGTGACCTTCGTGAAGGCGTTCGCGCGCAAGAGCAGCGAGCTGGACGGGGAGGCGACGGTGGCGCTCACCGAGGCGCTGGCCGACCTGCGCGCCCTCGCCGACCTGGCGCGGCCGGCATCCGACGCGCTGGCCCTGATCCGCGGCCGGCTCGACGGCCTGTCGGTGGGTGGCGACCGCGCGCGCCCCGGTCACCTGCACGTCACCACCCTGGCCGACGCCGGCCACGCCGGGCGGGCGCACACCTTCGTGCTGGGGCTGGAGGAAGGCGGCGTCTTCCCGACGCTGGTGGAGGATCCGGTGCTGCTCGACACCGAGCGCGCCGGAATCGACCCGGCCCTGCGCACGTCGGCCGATCGCGTCGGCGAGGCGCTCTATCGCATCGTCTCGCGGCTCGGCAGCCTGGGCGGACGCGTCTGCCTGAGCTACTCGCGCCGCGACCTGCGCGAGGCGCGCGCCACGTTCCCCTCGTGGGTGCTGCTGCAGGCCGTCCGCGTGCTCCAGCCCCACGAGACCTGGACGTACGACAAGCTCGTGGCCGCACTGGGCGAGCCGGTCTCGGCGGTGCCCGCGGAGCCGGCGGCGGCGCTGAGCGACGCGGGCTGGTGGCTCGCGAGCCTGCGTGAGGCGGATGCCTCGGCGGTGCCGGCGGTGCGCCAGGGCTTCCCCGCCCTGGGCCAGGGCGCGGTGGCCGAGGCCGCGCGCGAGTCCGACGCCTTCACCGAATACGACGGCTTCGTGCCCGAGGCGGGCCCCCTCCTGGACCCGCGCCGGCCCGGCGCGGTGGTGTCGCCCACGAGCCTCGAGGAGCTGGCCAAGTGCCCGTTCCGCTACTTCCTGCAGCGCGGCCTGGGCCTCGATCCCATCGACGACGCCGAGCCGGATCCCGACGTGTGGCTCGACCCCATGACGCGAGGGTCGATCCTGCACGACCTCTTCGCCACGATCATGCGCGAGATCCGCGATCGGAAGGAGGCGCCGAGCCCGGCGCTCCACGGCGACCGGCTCCGCGACCTCGGCGAGCAAGCGCTGGCCACGCACCGCGCGCTGGTGCCGCCACCGTCCGAAGGCGTCTACGAGCGCGAGGCCCGCGAGCTGCAGGCCGATCTCGCCCTGTTCCTCGCGTTCGAGGCCCGGGGCGCGCAGCGGCGGGCGCTCGGATTCGAGGTCGCCTTCGGCGGTGACCCGGAGGGCGAGCCGCTGGGGCGACGCGACCCGGTGACCATCGACCTCGGCAACGGGCTCCGCTTTCGCCTCCGGGGTCGGATCGACCGCATCGACCGCCTCGCCGACGGCAGCTACGAGATCGTCGACTACAAGACGGGGAGCGCGTTCCTCCCCGGCGGCCTCGAGGCCACCTTCGCGGGCGGCCGTCAGCTCCAGCATGCCCTCTACGCGCTGGCCGCGGTCGAGCTGCTCCGCGAGACGGAGCCGACGGCGCGCGCGGTCGGCTCCTACTACTTCCCCACCGGACGGGGCGGCCAGGAGCGGCAGGTGCGCCCGGCGTCCAGCCGGGAACAGGTCGCGGCAGTGCTGCGCGATCTGTTCGATCTGCTGGCGGCCGGGGCCTTCGTGCACACGCCCGACGGCGACGAGGATTGCCGCTTCTGCGAATTCGGGCGCGCGTGCGGCCCGCAGGCGGCCGAGCGGGCGGAGCGGAAGCTCGCGCGGTCCGAGAACCCCGCGCTGGACGCCTACCGGCGGCTCGGCGGCCATGCCTGAGCCGCGTCCCGTGCCCGACCAGGCCGCGCGGGATCTCATCCGCCAGCGCCTGGACATCAACCTGCTCGTCGAGGCGGGCGCGGGCTCGGGCAAGACCGAGTGCCTGGCCCAGCGGATGGCCGCCGGCGTGCTCGACGGCGCCTACCAGGTCGAGCAGATCGCGGCGGTCACCTTCACGCGCAAGGCGGCGGCCGAGCTGCGCGGGCGCTTCCAGCTCACGCTCGAGAAGGCCGCGGCCGCGGAGCGGGATCCCGCGCGGAAGGCGCGCGCGCAGCAGGCGCTGCGGCATCTGGAGCGCCTCTTCGCGGGCACCATCCACGCGTTCTGCGCCCACCTGCTCCGCGAGCGGCCCGTCGAGGCCGGGGTGGCGCCGGGCTTCACCGAGCTGGACGAGATCGCCCAGCTGGACCAGCAGCGCCGCGCCTGGCGGGACTACCTCGACCGCCAGCGGGCCCTAGGCTCACCGGTCTTGCGCGAGCTGGTCGAGGCCGGCGTGAAGCCCGGCGACCTCGACCACGCGTTCGAGGTCGTGTGCACGCACGCCGACGTCGTCTTCCCGGCCGGGGACGCGGCGCGGCCGGACGCGACCGAGGCGCGCGCCGCTCTGGAGCAGTTCTGGACGCAACTCGGGGCGCTTCTGCCGGGCCCGATCGCCCCCGACACCTCCTGCCCCGTGCAGCGGTCGATGCGAAAGTTCCAGCGCCGATTCCGGGTGGCCGCGCTCGAGGAGCCGCGGGTGGTCGCCGAGCTGGCCGCGGAGTGGAAGGGCACTCCGAAGATCACGCAGAACCGGTGGGCCCCCGGCGGCCGCGAGGGCCAGGCGGCGAAGGCGCGGATCGAGGCGCTCTTCGCCGAGCTGCAGCAGGTCACGCTGCCGTTCCTCGACGCCTGGCACCAGCACGTCTACCGGCTCGCGATGACCCTGCTGACGGGGGGCCGCGAGCACGCGGCCGAGGCGCGGCGCCGCGCGGTGACGCTCAACTACGGCGATCTGCTCCAGTACGCGGCCGCGCTGCTGCGGGACAACCTCGCGGTGCGCGAGGCGCTGCAGCGCAAGTACCGCTGGCTCTTCGTGGACGAGTTCCAGGACACGGACCCGATCCAGGCCGAGGTACTCCTGCTGCTGGCCGCCGCCGCGGGCCCGGATCGAGACTGGACGCAAGTGCCGCTCCGGCCCGGCGCGCTGTTCGTCGTCGGCGATCCGAAGCAGTCCATCTATCGCTTCCGCCGGGCCGACATCGACATCTACCAGCGCGTGCGCGAGCGCATCGAGGCCGGCGGCGGCCGGGTGGTGACGCTGACCGCGTGCTTCCGCTCCGTCCCCGCGCTCTGCGAGTGGGCGAACGCCGCGTTCGGCCGGCTGTTCCCCGCTGCCGCCACCCAGCACCAGCCGGGATTCGCTCGGCTGATGGCGGCACGCTCGGACAAGCATCCGGGACACGGCGTGCGGGTGATCAAGATCCCGGAGGGCCTCAAGGGCGGGGCGGTGAACGACTTCGAGGCCGACGCGATCGCCCGCTTCATCCGGTCCGAGGTCGACGCGCGCCGGCGCAAGCCGGGTGATTTCTTGATCCTCACCCGGTTCCGCAAGACCCTGCCCGTCTACACGCGGGCGCTCGAAGCCCTGCGCCTGCCCGTCGAGGTCAGCGGCGGCGCGGCCTTCGCCACATCGGCCGCGGTCACCGCGCTGTCCGACCTGCTGCGGGCGCTCACCGATCCGGACGACGGGCCCGCGGTCGTCGGCATCCTGCGCGGGCCCCTGTTCGGGATCGGCGACCGGGACCTGTTCCGCCATCGGCAGGCCGGGGGTGGCTTCCTGATCACCGCGCCCGATCTGACCGAGGCGGCGGGGCCCGTGGGCGAGGCGCTGCGCGTCCTGCGCAGCATGTACGCGTGGACTCGCCGGCTGCCCGCCCCCGCGGCGGTCGAGCGCATCCTGGAGGCCACCGGCCTGCTCGCGCTGACCGCGGCGGCAACTCCGGGCGGCGCCGAGGCCGGCGACCTGCTGCACGCGGTCGACCGCGTCCGGCAGGTCACCGAGGAGGGCGGCACCCTGGCCGACGCGGCCGCCGCGCTGACCGACGATCTGGAGTCGACCGAGGTCGAATCGGTGCCGCTCGAGCCCGGCCGGAGCGACGTGGTGCGCCTCATGAATCTCCACAAGGCCAAGGGCCTCGAGGCGCCGGTGGTCTTCCTGGCGGACCCGCTGCGCAGCGGCCCGGACGACGTCGAGGTACGGATCGTCCGCGAAGGGATCCAGGCCACCGGTTACCTCGAGCTCCGCCGGAAGAACGAGGGCACCTACGGCCACACCGTGCTCGGCCGACCGGCCGAGTGGGCGCTGCATCAGGAGAAGGAGCGCGCCTATCTGGACGCCGAGCGGATCCGGCTCGTCTACGTGGCGGCGACGCGGGCGAAGGATCTCCTGGTGGTCAGCCGGCCCGCGAGGCCGACCGCCGGCGGGCCCTGGCAGCAGCTGGCGCCCTATCTGATCAAGGTGCCACCGCTGCCGACTCCGCCGATCTCGCAGCTGCCGCTGCCCGTGGTCCCCGACCTGAGCACCCGCGCCCGCGCCGCCGGCGCCGCCGCGCGCGAGGCGCGGGCGCGAGCGCTCCACGCACCGTCGTGGCAGGTGGAGTCGGTGACCGGCACCGCGCATCGGGCCGGCCCCTACGGCCATCCCCTCCAGGAAGGTCGCACCCGCGAGCCCGACACCGGCATGGCCTGGGGCAGCCTCATCCACTTCCTGCTGGAGCACGCCATGCGCGGCCCCCATCGCGACCGCGCGCATCTGGAGCGCCTCGCCAACTGGTTCGCCTTCGACACGCCGGACCTGCGCCGCGTGATCCCGGAGGCGCTGGACACGGTGGAGCGCGTGATGAGCGCGGACTTCTGGCGCGAGGCGACCGCGGCCGCCGAGCACGCGGTGGAGGTGCCGTTCGCGGTTCGCGTGGACGACGGGGACGCGGCGCCGCGGCTGCTCCACGGGGTGATCGACCTGGCATTCGCGACCGCGGAGGGCTGGACGGTGATCGACTACAAGACCGATCAGCTGGGCGCGGGCGTCGAGGTTCTCGTGGCCCGCTACGCGCCGCAGATCCGCGCCTACGCCGACCACTGGAGCGAGCGGACCGGCCGTCCGGTGCGCGCCGGGCTGCACTTCGTCCGCAGCGGGGAAACCCGCTGGCTCGCCGGCTGATGAAGAAGCCGGCGAAATTCGCCGGCGGCTAGACGGGGCGCGCCTCTTCCGAGACCACGATCCGGTCCCAGCCGCTGGTGAAGTCGACCTGGAACATCGCGTTGGCCGGCTTCACGTCGTCCGCGGTCACCTGCACGTTCAGGGTGTAGACGCCGGGCGGAAAGATCATCACGCCGGACGGGCTGGGGGGCGCGAAGAACCGCAGCTGGTCGGGCGCCGACGCCAGGGCGAAGCAGAGGTCGAGCCGCCGCACCTGATTGCCCTCCACCTCGCGCGCGTCGAAGTCGGGCTCGCGCGCCCACTTCAGGAACACCGGCGCGAAGAAGCCCGGCGCGGGCGACGTCCGGCCGTCGGCGCCCCGCACCTGGATCTCGAGCAGCCGCCCGCGACAGTTGCGCGCCGCGACGGGCCCGTCGTTGCGGACCATGACGTGGCAGAAGTATCCGGGCCGATCGCCGGTGTCGGCGACGTCACGCCGCTCGTAGGTCGACGTCGGGTCGAAGTAGACCTCGAGCCCGGGCTTCCGAGCGTGGCTCCGGAAGCGTGGCCCGAGCGTCAGCGCCTGGCGAATGGAATTCCACACGAGGTGCAGAGTACACGCGAGCCGGGGAGGCTCGCAATGTGTCGCGTCAGCCGGTTCGGGGCCGCGGCGCGGGAGTCTCCTCGACCACCGTGGCCGGTCCCGATCCGGTGCGCTTCACCGTGAGCTGCCGGGAGTGGAACGACCGCAGCGTCGCCCGGTGGCCCACGCTGAACAGCGTGGTCCCGGGCAGCCGCTCGTGCAGCAGCCGGTACAGGCGCTCCTCGGTGGGCTCGTCCACCGCGGAGGTCGCCTCGTCGAGGAAGAGCCAGTCCGGCTTCTGGAGCAGCGCGCGGGCGAAGGCGATGCGCTGCTGCTCGCCCGGCGACAGCTGCAGCGCCCAGTGGCCGGACTCGTCCAGCCGCCGGGCCAGCTCCGGCAGTCCCACCGCCTCGAGGGCGTCGCGCAGCGCCGCGTCGGACACCCCGTCCGCGGGCATCGGGTAGCTCACCACGCTGCGCAGGGTGCCGATGGGCAGGTACGGCCGCTGCGGGAGGAAGAGCACGCGGGCCTTGCTCGAGGTGCGGATCTCGCCGCGTCCGAACGGCCAGATGCCCGCGATGGCCCGGAAGAGCGTGCTCTTCCCCGAGCCGGAGGCGCCGCCGAGCAGCACGCTCTCCCCCCGCTGCAGCGAGAGGTTGACGTGGGCGATGAGGGGCCGGCCGTCGGGCAGGTGCAGATCCACGTTCTCCACGCGCAGCTCCTGCTCGTCGCCGTCGGCGTGCTGCACCCCGCCGCCGCGCGCGGTGTCCCGGCGCACGCGCGCGAGCGTGCGCTCGAAGCCGGCGAGCCGCTCGACCACCGCGCACCAGGCCGCGATCTCCTTGTACGAGACCACGAAGAAGCTCAGCGCGTCCTGGACCTGGTTGAAGGCGCCGACCGTCTGCATGAGCCCGCCCAGGCCCAGCTCGCCGCGGAAGTATCGCGGGGCGGCCACGATCGACGGCACGATCCACGCGCCCTGCGAGTATCCGGAGGTGAACGAGGTCAGCCGCTTCTGCCGCCGCATGATGCCCCACCAGTTCTGCACCACCGACTCGAACAGCGCGCGGAAGCCGCGGAACTCGTCGGGCTCGCCGCGGTAGAGCGCGACGCCCTCGCTGTTCTCGCGGAAGCGCACCAGGCTGAACCGGAAGTCGGCCTCGTAGCGCTGCTTGTCGAAGTTCAGCCGCACGAGGGGGCGGCCGATCCAGTCGGTCAGCCAGGTGCCGCCGAGCGCGTAGAGGATCGACACCCACACCATGTAGCCGGGCAGGACCAGGGTGTGGTCGCCGATCGGCACCGTGAGCTGGCCGGAGAGGCTCCAGAGGATGGCCACGAAGGTGGTCAGGGTCACGAAGGCGCGCAGCCCGCCGATGAAGAGCGCGAGGGTGTGCGAGACCAGCAGCTGGATGTCCTCGGCGATGCGCTGGTCGGGGTTGTCGGTCTCGCGGGCGATCAGCTGCATGCGGTAGTAGGCGCGGTCCGCGAGCCAGGCGAGGAGGTAGCGCTCGGTGAGCCAGCGCCGCCAGCGGATCTCGAGCATCTGGCTCAGATAGAGCTGGTAGACCGCGAGCAGGATGAACGCACCCACCAGCCACGTGACCTGCAGCAGCTGGCGGCGAAAGGCGGCCGCGTTCTTGTCCTGCAGCGCGCTGAAGAAATCGTTGTTCCAGCGGTTCAGCAGCACGCTGAGGTAGACCATCCCCAGGGTCAGCGTCACCACGACCACGAGCAGTCCCAGCCCGTGCCAGCGATCGTCCGAGAGCCAGTACGGGCGGATCATCCGCCACGCGTCGGGAAGGGTTCGGCGGAGACGACCGACGGCCGGATCGGTGGGTCCACCGGGGAGAACTGCGGACATATGCTCGGATGCTACAACTGTTTCCCAACCGGGACCACCGCACTACGAAGTGGTAGAGTGACGGGCACGTATGCGCCTACTGCTTCCGACCCGGCCGTCGCTACGCCCGGGCACGTCGCTCGTGGGCCTCGCGCTGCTGGCGGTGGGCTGCGCGGGCCAGCCCTCGCTCGTGCCGCAGAAGCAGGCGGACGCGATCGAGATCCGCGAACGGGCCCTGGCGTCCCATTCCTCGGCGATCCAGGACGCCATCCGGCAGTCGAACACCCTGGGCGCGCTCGCCTTCATCGACAATGCCAACGGCCGCCTGGTCGTGCTCCCCGGCGACACGCCGGGCGACGCGTGGGCGCGCCATCGCGCGGCGCCGCCCGACACCCCGCCGTCGGTGCCGCCGGTGGTCGACTTCGTGTACCGGCCGGACATCGCCAAGGCCCCCGACACGGTGACGGTCAAGCTCCTGGAGGAGCAGCAGCGCCTGCGCGACACGCTCGCCGCCACCGACGCCGAGCTGCGCCGGCTCTCCGATTCGATCGCCACCGTGCGCCAGGAGACGCAGGCCTCGATCGCGGCGTCGCGCGAGGACGTGAAGAAGTCCCTCGACGCTCTCACCGAGGACCTCGCGGCGGCGCGGAAGTTCATGCTCCAGACCGCGCAGCTCGGCTGGCTGGATCACGAGCTGACCAACGAGAACGCGAGCACCCTGCGCAAGCTGACCGCCACCAGCCAGGAGCTGACCGCGACGTCGACGAAGCTCACCGAGACGATCCAGCACCTGTCCGACACCCTCAGCCGTCAGCTCAAGGAGCTGGCCGCCCGCCTCGACGCGCTGCAGAATCGCGTGAGCAACGTGAAATGACCCGCGCGGTGCATCGTGGTCGAGCGGGGACGCGGCGGCCCGGCGTGCTCGCGCTCCTCCTGCTCCTGGCGCCGGCGTCCGCGGCGGCCGAGTCGCCCGGCGCGGACGGGGAGGACGCCTGGGTCCGGACCGAGTCGCAGAAGCTCGCGGCCAGCCAGGAGCGCGCGCTCCGGGACAACGAGAAGCGCGTCGCGGAGATCGAGGCCCGCGAGGTCGGCATCGACGAGGGGAGGCGCGCGGAGAAGATCACCGCGGATCGCGCCCTGGCCGCCTCCGCCGCGCTGAGCGGGGCCGGCGCGCCGGCGGGCGTGCCCTCGAAGGGAGAGACGTGGGGGCAGACCCTGGCCCGGATGGCCGACGTCGCCGCCCGCGACACCGGCACGCTGCAGACGCTGTACCGGGCCCAGACCGAGTACGTCGACGACGCCACCGCCGACTGGGTGGACGGGCCGGAGCGCAAGAAGCTGCAGGAGGCGGGCGCGCAGCTCCAGAAGAACATGGAGGTCAGCCGGGCGACCATGATCGTGACCACCGAGACCGCAGAGACCATGACCGCGCGGCTCCCCCAGGCGCAGCTGCTCGACAAGGTGGCCCGGATCGAGACCGCGGCCAAGGAAGCGGGCGAGCGTCTGAGCGCGCGCTGGGAGCGGGAGCGGGCCGCCCGGGAGCGGGAGCGCGAGCAGCGCGAGCGCGATGCCGCCGAGCGGGCCCGCGAGCAGCGGCGCTGATCGGCGCGAGCGAGCCCATGCCCGAGGTCCCCGACCTGACCGACCCGCGCTATCTGGACGAGATCGGCTGGTTCCTGTACCACGAGAAGTATCGGCGGGACCGCTTCGGCGGCTCCTACGACGCCGAGCGCGTGGCGAATTCCCGGCTCCTGCGCGACGAGGTCGCGGCCTACCTGGAGCAGCACGCGGGCTGGTTCGAGGACAAGACAGTCGTCACCATCGGCTGCGGCTGCACCGGCGACCTCAGCGCGTTCCCGGCCCGGGTGAAGGTGGCCATCGATCCGCTGCTCTACGCCTACCAGCACCTCGGCATGCTGGTGCCCGACGAGGTGGGCGCGCCCACCGTCTATCTGTCCCAGGGCGCGGAGAGCCTCCCCCTGCTGGATCGCTTCGCCGACCTCGTGATCTGCCGTAACGCGCTGGATCACATGCCGGATCCTCGCGTGGGCCTCGCCGAGATGTGCCGCATCCTCGCCGACGACGGCGCGCTCTTCGTCAGCGTGGACACCGGCGGCGATCCGACCCCCGACGAGCCGACCGTCTTCTCGGCGGAGAGCCTCGCCGCGCTCGTCCGCGAGCGCTTCGAGGTCGTGCGGCTCAGCGATCGGAATCGCCCCCACAGCGCCAGCCGGACCGGCAACGTCCGCGCGCTCGCGCGGAAGATCCCGGACGCGGGCCCCTCCCTCGACAAGGAGCAGGTGCTGCGAGCGTACGAAGCGCGCCTGCCCTAGGGCCATGGGCGCGGAACCGACGCTGGTCGTCCTCGGCATGATGGGCCGCATGCCGGTGGCGGGGGTGACGTGGCAGGCGCTGCAGTACCTCGAGGGCTTCCGCCGGCTCGGCTTCGACGTCCACTACGTGGAAGATACCGGCGAGTGGTCCTACGACCCCGACCGGAACACGATCAGCGACGATCCCTCCTACGCGGTCGGCTCGATCGGCGCGGTGATGGCGCGCCACGGCCTCGCCGACCGCTGGGCCTACCGCGCCGCGGACGGGCGCGTCTTCGGCCGCTCCGCCGCCGGCCTCGAGCGGCTGCTCGGGCGGGCCGACGCGCTGGTGAACCTCACCGGGGCCACCGTCCTGCGCGACGAGCATCGCCGCGTGCCGGTGCGCATCTACCTCGAGACCGATCCGGTGCTGCCCCAGATCGAGGTGGCGATGGGCAACGCCTTCCACGTGGACATGCTGAGCGCCCACACCCACCACTTCACGTACGGCGAGAACATCGGGCAGCCGGACTGCGGCGTCCCGGTCTCGCGCGTCACCTACCGGCCGACCCGGCCGCCCATCGTGCTCGACTGGTGGCAGCCCGCGCCCGGGGCGCCCGGCCCCTGCTTCACCACGGTGGCGAGCTGGCGGCAGGCGGGCAAGGACGTGCAGTGGCAAGGCCAGACCTACACGTGGAGCAAGCACCACGAGTTCCTCAAGGTCATCGACCTGCCGCGCCGGACGCGGCAGCCGCTCGAGCTGGCCCTGGCGATCCGGGGCCGCGCCGGTGACGACGTGCGCGGGTGGATCCCGCGCGATCAGGAGGACGCGGACGCGGTGGATCTGCTGCGGAGACACGGCTGGCGCGTCGTCAACGCGCTGCCGCTCTCCCACGACCTCGAGGCGTATCGCGCCTACATCACCGGCTCGCGCGGCGAGTTCACGGTGGCCAAGGACCAGAACGTGCGGCTGCGCAGCGGCTGGTTCAGCGACCGGAGCGCGTGCTACCTCGCGGCCGGCCGGCCGGTGGTGACCCAGGACACCGCCTTCGGCAAGTTCGTGCCCACCGGCGAGGGCCTGTTCGCGTTCGCGGGCATCGACGACGTCGTGGCCGCGCTGGAGGCGATCGACGCCGACTCTGCGCGGCACGCGCGCGCGGCGCGCGAGATCGCGGAGCGCTGGTTCAAGGCCGAGACGGTGCTGGGCAAGCTGGCCGAGGACGCGGGCCTCGCGGTCGGCCGGCGCGCGTAGCGCCGCGTGCTATCATCCGGCCACCGTGCGTTCCCCCACTCGCTCTCCGGAGGCGTGACCATGCGCAAGCCCGCGACGCTCGTGCTCCTCTTCATCTGGGTCGGCCTCACCGCGCTCCTCGCGGTTCCGCTCGAGGCGGTGGCCCAGGACGAGGTCAAGCTCGGCGCGTTCCTGCCCATCTCGGGCATCAGCGCCGACGTGGGCGCGCAGATGAAGGCGGGCACCGACGTCGCGCTCGAGCGCATGGCGACGCTCCAGGTGGGCGGCAAGCCGATGAAGGTCCGCGTCATCTTCTACGACGACGAGGGCAAGGGCGACGTCGGGCTCAACGTGGTCACGCGCGCCCTCACCGTGGACAAGATCAACGTGGGCATGGGCTTTCTCTCCAGCGACGTGTTCATCCGGGTGATGGACGAGTTCCAGAAGGCCTCCATCCCGGTGGTCACCTGCTGCTCGGCGTCGCTCAAGATCGGCGACAAGATCAGCCAGAACAAGATGCAGTACGCCTTCCAGCTGAGCCCCACCGCCAACGACATCGCGCGCTCGGTGGCCGCCGCGGTGGCCCAGCACGTGAAGCCGAAGAGGATCGCGCTGCTCAACGAGAACACCGACGCCGGTCGCGATTTCTCTCGAATCGTCCGCGAGTGGTTCGGGGCCAACGCCAAGGACGTGGAGGTGGCCGCCGACGAGTTCGTCGACCGCGGGGTTACCGACCTCACCCCGCAGTGGGCCAAGATCAAGCGGTCGGGGGCCCAGGCCACCATCGGCGAGATCTACGGCTCGAGCGGGCCGGTGCTCTTCACCCAGTGGTTCGAGCTGAAGGTGCCGTCGCTCATCGCCCACATGGGCGCCACCGTGAGCGCGCAGACCTTCGTGGACCAGCACGCCAAGCAGATGGACCTCGCCATCGTGAACAACCGCTGGTGGCCCGCGAAGTACTCGGAAGTGTCCGAGCCGATGATGGCGGCCTACAAGAAGAAGACCGGGACCGATCCCACCAACTTCGCGGTCCAGGCCCACGACGCCACCCTGGTCCTGCTCGAGGCCATCCAGAAGGCGGGCAGCCTCGATCCGCAGAAGATCCAGGCCGCGCTGGAGAGCGGCACCTTCGTGACCGCGTGGGGTACCCGGAAGTTCACCCCGCTCGCCGAGGGGCACCGCATGCCCATCCAGACCGTGGTGGTGCAGATCCAGGGCGGCAAGAAGGTGCCGATCTATCCCGAGTCGGTCGCGGCGGCCTCCGGCGGCAAGTTCGTGCCGGCGCCGCCGTACGCGTGGGACAAGAAGTAGCGGCGCCCCCGAAGCTCGCCCTCGCCGGCCTCGGCAAGCGGTTCGGCGGCCTCCGCGCCGTTTCCGCCTGCTCGTTCGAGATCGCGCCCGGCTCGGTGGTCGGCCTCATCGGGCCCAACGGCTCGGGCAAGAGCACCATCTTCAACCTGGTGACCGGGCTGCTGCGCCCCGACGAGGGCGCGATCCGCCTCGACGGCGAGCGCATCGATGGCCTCGCCACCCACGAGATCGCCCGCCGCGGCGTCGGGCGCACCTTCCAGTCCGTGAAGATCTTCCGCGACCTGCCGGTGCGCGAGAACCTCGCGATCGCCGCGATGGGGCGGCGGCTCCGCGGCTGGGAGCCGCGCGGGCGGGAGTGGCTCGAGCGCCTGGGCCTCGCGCGGCTCGCCGACGCGCCCGCGGGCCGCCTCTCCATCGGCCAGCAGCGGCTGCTCGAGCTGGCCATGAACCTGGTGATCGACCCCGCGTTCCTGCTGCTGGACGAGCCCCTCGCCGGCGTGCACCCGGTGGTCCGCCGCCAGATCGGCGAGACCCTCGCCGACATGCGCGCCCGCGGCCGTACGCTCCTGATCATCGAGCACCACATGCCGTTCGTGATGGGGCTCTGCGACAAGATCGTGGTGATGGACCACGGCGAGAAGATCGCCGAGGGCCCGCCCGACGCGATCCGCGCCGACCCGCGCGTCATCGCGGCCCTCCTCGGGCGCGCCGAGCGCGGAGGCCCCGATGCTCGCGCTTGAGGGCGTGCGAGGCGGCTACGGCAAGCTCGAGATCCTCCAGTCCGCGTCGCTCGACGTCCCCGACGGCGCGATCGTCGGCATCATCGGCCCCAACGGGGCGGGCAAGTCCACCCTGCTCAAGACCGCGTTCGGCTACCTCCGCCCGTGGGCCGGCCGCGTGGTCCTCGACGGCCGCGAGATCGGCGGCCGCCGGCCCGACGAGATCATGCGCCGGGGCGTCGGCTACCTCGCCCAGGCCGGCGGCCTCTTCGCGGAGATGACGGTGCACGACAACCTCGTGCTCGGGGGCTACACGATCTCGCGGGCGGCGAAGCGGCGGGCCATCGAGGAGGTCTACGCGCGCTTCCCCCTCTTCCGGGAGCGCCGGCGCCAGCCGGCCGGCGCGCTCTCGGGGGGCGAGCAACGGCTGCTCGCCATCGCCCGCGCCCTGATCGTGAAGCCGCGCCTGCTCCTGCTCGACGAGCCGTCGGCCGCGCTGGCCCCGCGCTTCATCGACGACATCTACGCCACGCTGGTGGGGCTGAACCGGGACGGGCTCGCCATGCTGATCGTGGAGCAGAACGTCGAGGCGATCCTGGCGGTGGCCCACCGCGTGTTCGTGCTGGATCTCGGGCGCAACGCCTTCGACGGCACCCCCGCCGAGCTGCGCGGCTCCGACCGCATCCGCCGGCTCTATCTGGGCGAAGACGAGGGCGAGCCGGCCTGATGCTCGAGTCCCTCCTCGAGTTCCTGATCCAGGGCCTGGTGCTGGGCGGCCTCTACGCGCTGTTCGCGGTCGGCCTCAGCCTGATCTTCGGCGTGCTCGACGTCATCAACGTGGCGCACGGCGAGTTCTTCGCGATCGGCGGCTACCTGGCCTTCGCGGCGGTCGTGCTGCTGCACCTGCCCGGCGCGCTGGGCGTGCTGGGCGCCGCGGTCGGCACGTTCCTGCTCGGCCTCGCGGTCTACCCGCTGCTGATCGCCCCGCTCAAGCGCCGGCTGGGCGGCCGGCCGCCGGGACCGCTCTACCTGGTGCTCACGCTCGGCCTCTCGACCTTTCTCCAGTCGAGCCTGCTCGCGATCGCGGGCGGCGACTACCTGCGCGTGCCGCCCCAGGTGAGCGGCATCCTCGATCTCGGGGTCACCGCGGTGAGCCACCAGCGGCTGCTCGTGCTGGGCGTGGCCGCCGCCCTGCTCACCGCGCTCTTCGCGTTCCTGCGCTGGCATCCCCAGGGGCTGGCGGTGCGCGCGGTGTCGCTCAATCCCGACGCGGCCCAGGCGATGGGCATCGACCTGCCGCGCATCTTCGCGCTGACCCTGGCCCTCGGCGTGTCGCTGGCCGGCGTGGGCGGCGCGCTCATGGCCCCGCTCTTCACCGTCTACCCGGCGGTGGGCTTCCCGCTCACCATCAAGGCCTTCGCCATCACCATCCTGGGCGGCATGGGCAATCCGGCGGGGGCGCTGGTCGCGAGCTTCCTGGTCTCGGTGGCGGAGTCGCTCTCGGTGATGGTGATCCCGTCGCAGTGGCAGAGCCTCATCGCGTTCGCGGTGATGATCGTCATGCTCCTGATCCGGCCGCGCGGCCTCTTCGGCCGGGGCGATGCGCGATGAGCCGCCGCGCGCCATGACCGGCCGCGCGCGCCTGGCCCTCGTGGCGGCCGCCGCCCTGGCCCTGCTGCCCGCGCTGCTGCCGCACCCCTTCGTGCTCACCATCGCGACGCAGGCCGCGATCTGGGCGCTGCTCGCGGCCAGCTGGGATCTGCTCAGCGGCTACGCCGGGCAGATCTCGTTCGGCCACGCCGGCTTCTTCGCCCTCGGGGCCTACGCGGCCGCCGCCGCCACCAAGCACGCCGACGTCTCGCCGTGGCTCGGCCTGCCGCTGGGCGCCGCGATCGCCGCCGCGGTCGGCCTCCTGACCGGCTTCCCCGCGCTGCGGCTGCGCGGCCACTATCTCGCGCTGGTGACCCTCGGGCTCGCCGAGATCATCCGGCTCGTCGCCACCAACTGGCTGGCCCTGACCGGCGGACCGTTCGGCATCCACGACTTCCGGAGCTTCCCGGGCCTGCCCGACGGCGCGCTCTCCCACCGCCAGGCCATGTACCTGCTGGTGGCCGCGATCGTGGCCGTCGCCGTGGGCATCATGTACGCGGTCTGCGAGCGGACCACCGCGGGCCAGGCCTTCCGGGCCATCCGCGAGGACGAGGTGCTGGCCCAGACCCTCGGCATCGACACCACGCGCTACAAGCTGCTGGCCTTCGCGCTCAGCTCGGGCTTCGCGGGGCTCGCCGGCGGCCTCTACGCCTACTACGTGCAGCTGGTGAGCCCGGTGGTGGCCGGCGCGGCCACGACGTCGCTGGTCATCGGCATGGCGGTGTTCGGCGGCCTCGGCACGCTCTGGGGGCCCGTGCTGGGCGCGCTGCTCCTCTACGGCCTCTACGAGGGCTTGCGCTTCGTCGGCGTCGTGTACAACCTGATCGCGGTGGGCTTCGTGATCGTGGTCTTCGTCATCTTCGTTCCGCGCGGGCTGGCGGGCCTCGGGAGATCGGCATGAGCTATCGGCTGGGAGTCGACGTGGGCGGCACCTTCACCGATCTGGTCCTGGTGGCGCCCGACGGCGTGGCGCGCACGTGCAAGGTGCTCTCCACCACCACGAACTACGCCCAGGCCATCATCGCGGGCCTCCGCGAGCTGGCCGACCAGGCGGGCATCGCGGCCGCCGACATCGGCGAGATCATCCACGGCACCACGGTGGCCACCAACGCGATCCTCGAGCGCCGCGGGGCGCGCGCGGGCCTGCTCACCACCGAGGGCTTCCGCGATCTGCTCGAGATCGGCCGCCTGCGGCTCTCGCGGCTCTACGACCTCGACTTCGAGCGCCCGTCGCCGCTGGTGCCGCGCCGGTGGCGGCGCGAGATCCGCGAGCGCATGAACCACCGCGGCGAGGTGGTGACGCCGCTCGACCACGACGGCGCGGCCGCCGCCATCGACCGCCTGCTCGCCGAGGGGGTGGAGTCGATCGCGGTGTGCTTCCTGCACGCCTACGCCAACCCGGCCCACGAGGCCGCGGTGGGCGCGATGATCCGGGCGCGCGCCCCGCACGTGGCGCTCACGCTCTCCTCGGAGATCCTGCCCGAGATGCGCGAGTTCGAGCGCACCAGCACCGCGGTCACCAACGCCTACGTGATGCCGGTGATGGGCCGCTACCTGGCCTCGCTCGAGGGCGAGCTGCGCGCGCTCGACGCCCGGGCCCCGCTGCTGATCATGCAGTCCAACGGCGGCGTCATGACCGCCGAGGGCGGACGGCAGCGCCCGGTGCACGTGATCGAGTCGGGCCCAGCCGCCGGCGTCATCGCGACTGCCGCGCTGGCCCGCGCCATCGGCGCCCCCAACGCGCTCAGCATCGACATGGGCGGGACCACCGCGAAGGCCTCGATCATCGAGGGCTACGAGATCAAGCGCACCGGCGAGTTCGAGATCGGCGGGACCATGTCGCAGGGCAGCCGGCTCAACAAGGGCGGCGGCTTTCTCCTGCGGGTGCCCGCGATCGACATCGCCGAGGTGGGCGCCGGCGGCGGCAGCATCGTGTCCGTCGACGGCGCGGGCGCGCTGCACGTGGGCCCGCGCAGCGCGGGGGCGCTGCCGGGCCCGGTCTGCTACGACCAGGGCGGGACCGAGGTCACGCTGACCGACGCCAACGTCACGCTCGGCTACCTCCACCCCGAGCGGCTGCCGAGCGGCCTCCGGCTGGACGCGGGCAAGGCGCGGCGCGCGCTCGCCGAGCAGGTCGCCGCGCGCCTCGGCATCGACGCGGCGGACGCGGCGCACGGGGTCTACCTGCTCGGCTGCGCGGGCATGGCCCGCGCGGTGCGCGCGGTCACCATCGAGCGCGGGCGCGATCCGCGCGAGTTCACCCTGGTGGCCTTCGGCGGCAACGGCCCGCTGTTCGCGGCCGAGATGGCGCGCTCGCTGGAGATCGGCACGATCCTGGTGCCGCCGGCCCCCGGCGTCTTCAGCGCGCTGGGGCTGCTCGAGGCCGAGGTCGAGCATCACCTGGTGCGCACGTTCCTCCGCCCGCTGTTCGGCACCAAGCCGTCGGAGATCGGCGCGGCGGTCGCGGAGATGGAGCAGGAGGCCGAGGCCCTGCTGCGCGCGGAAGGCAGCCGGGCCGCGGTCGAGATCAGCCGCTCGATCGACCTCAAGTACCAGGGCCAGTCCTTCGAGCTGACCGTGCCGCTGCCGCCCGCGTGGACCGACGAGGCGCTGCGCACGCTGGCCGTCGACTTCGGGCGCGAGCACGAGCGCACCTACGGCCACCAGGCCGAGGGCGATCCCGTCCAGATCGTCAACCTGCGGCTCACCGCCCGGGTGCTGCGGCCGGCCGACCGCCCCCCGATCCGGCTCGGGGAGGGCCGCGCCGGGCGCCCGGGCGACCGCGCGGCCTACTTCGGCCCGGCCCACGGCACGATCGCCACGCCCGTGGTCGCGCGCGCCGCGCTCGACGCGGCCCCGCGTCCGGGCCCGCTGCTGGTCGACGAGTACGACGCCACCACGCTGGTGCCGCCGGGCTGCACCGCGCGCCTCGATCCCCACGGCAACATCGTCATCGCGACCGGAGGCCCGGCATGACCACGCGCGATCTGAGCGACCCGATCCTCCTCGAGCTGGTCAAGAACGGCCTGGACGCGATCGTGGACGAGATGGCCATCGCGCTCGTGCGCACCGCGTACTCCAACAACCTCAAGAACGCGATGGACATGTCCTGCGCCCTCTGCGACGCCGAGGGGCATCTCATCGCCCAGGGCCTGACCCTGCCCCTCCACCTGGGCTCCATTCCCGACGCGATGGCCCAGGTGCGCCGCAAGTTCGGCGCGGGCCTCGCCCCCGGCGACGTGTTCATCCTGAACGACCCCTACGAGGGCGGCACCCACCTGCCCGACTTCTACATCTTCAAGCCCATCCTGGCCGGGGGCCGCCTGGTCGGCTGGTCGGCCAGCATCGGGCACCAGCTCGACGTGGGCGGCAAGACCGCGGGCGGCAACGGCTGCGACGCCACCGAGATCTTCCAGGAGGGCCTCCGCATCCCGCCGCTGCGCCTCTACGCGGCGGGCAAGCCGGTGGACGCGGTGTTCGAGCTGATCGACCGCAACGTGCGCGTGCCGCGGCAGGTGCTGGGCGACGTGCGCTCCCAGGTGGCCGCCTGCCTCACCGGCGAGCGCGGCTATCTCAAGCTGGCCGAGCAGTACGGGCCCGATCGCTTCGCGGCCTGCACCACCGCGCTGCTCGACCAGGCCGAGCGGCTGGCCCGCCACGCGATCACCGCGATGCCGGACGGCCGCTACACGTTCACGGACTGGATGGACGACGACGGCATCGATCCCGACCCGATCCCGATCACGGTGACGGTCACCGTGACGGGCGACCGGCTCATCGCCGACTTCACCGGCTCGGCGCCCCAGGTCAAGGGCGCGATCAACTCGCCGCTGCCCTTCACGAAGTCAGCGGTGTACGCGTGCGTGCGGCACCTCGTCGGCGGCACCCCGCCCAACAACGAGGGCTACTTCCGTCCGATCGAGGTGATCGCGCCTGCGGGCACGGTGGTGAACCCGGTGATGCCGGCCGCGGTGGCCGCCCGCGGGCTCACCGGCTTTCGCATGGCCAATACGGTCTTCGGGGCGTTGGCCCAGATCGCGCCCGACCGGGTGTTCGCGTGCGAGATGGGCGGCGACACCGGCATCAGCTTCGGCGGCTACGACGTCGAGCGCCGACCCTTCGTCTTCCTCGAGTTCCTCTTCGGCTCGTGGGGCGGCCGGCCGACGAAGGACGGCGTCGACGCGTGCAGCAGCTCGGTGGTGAACTTCTCCAACAACCCGGTGGAGATCATCGAGTCCGAGTATCCGCTGATGATCGAGCGCTACGGCTACCTGCCCGACACCGGCGGCCCCGGCAAGTTCCGCGGCGGGCTGGCCCTCGAGCGGCAGTATCGCTTCCTCGAGGCGGAGGGCACGCTGCAGCTGCGCACCGACCGGCGGGCGCACGTGCCCTACGGCCTCGCGGGTGGGCGCCCGGGCACGCCGTCGCGCAACGTCCTGAACCCGGGCGCCGAGCCGCGCGACCTGCCCGCCAAGTGCACGCTGACCGTGCGGCGCGGCGACGTGTTCCGTCACGAGCTGGCCGGCGCGGGCGGCTGGGGCGATCCCTTCGAGCGCGACCCGGAGCGCGTGCGGCGCGACGTGATGGAGGAGAAGATCACCGCCGCGTACGCGCGGCGCGAGTACGGCGTCGCCGTCGACGAGGGCACCGGCGCGATCCTGACCGAGGAGACCGCGCGGCTGCGGGCGCGCCGGCCGTAGCGGCGGGGCGTTCGTCGGCGATTTCGCGCAGGAAGGCCTTACCGGGGAAGAACGCCACGCCCGCCGCGGTCGCAGACCCGCTGATACGGGCAAGCGGCGACTTTGCGCCTCGATGCAGAGTCTGGCACGTCCAGTGCTCCATCCTCACGGCAGGCGAAATCATCGCCGAAGGAGGATTCGAGCCATGTCGAGCCCCAAGACCTTCATCGCGGTCGTGCTGGGATCGGTCGCGTTCACCCTTCCGATGGCGGCCGCACTCGCGGATCACGTCAAGGTGGGAGCCCCGGCGACGACCACCGTCGTGGTCACGCCGACCGTGCCCGTTCCCGCGACCCAGACGCTTCAAGCCGACGAGATCAAGGCCGGGACCGTGCGTGCCAATACGATCTACGCCAACAAGATCGAGGCGGACGAGGTCCGTGGCGCCGTACACCAGACCGAGGGCGTGAAGGTGAAGGACAGCGAGGGCAAGATCCAGGCCCCCGAAGTCTCGGCGTCCATCATCTACGCCGACGAGATCACCGCGAACACCGTGATCGCCGACACGATCTACGTCCGCGACATGGACCGCCGCTAAGTCCGGGGTCAGGTCTTGCATTACGACAAATGTCGTAATGCAAGACCTGACCCCGCTTGATTCTGGTGGGGCGGGCGCGTAGGCTCGCGGGGTATGCGCGTCGCCCACGACCGGCTTCGTCGGATCACCGCCGAGATCATCGGCCGCGGCGGGAGCGAGCCCGCCGAGGCCGATCTGGTGGCCGGACACCTGGTGGACGCCAACCTGGCCGGCCACGACAGCCACGGCGTGAGCCTGGTCCCGCACTACGTGCGTCACCTGCAGGCCGGCCTGGTCGTGCCCAATGCCGCCGCCAAGGTCATCAAGGACGACGGCGCGTTCCTGATGTTCGACGGTCAGCGGGGATTCGGGCGTCGGGTGGCCGGCGAGGCGATGGCTGCGGCCATGGCGCGCGCCCGCGAGACGGGCGTGGCGGTGATGACGCTGGCCAACGCGCACCACATCGGGCGCGTGGGCGCCTACGGCGAGATGGCGAGCGCGGCCGGCCTCGTGTCCATGCACTTCGTGAACGTGACCGACCATCGCGGGCTGGTGGCCCCGTACCGCGGGAGCGATTCGCGCTTCTCCACCAATCCGGTGTGCATCGGCATGCCCGGCACCGCCACGCAGCCGCCGCTGCTGCTCGACATGGCCACGAGCGGCGTCGCGCTCGGCAAGGTGCTGGTGGCGAAGCTGGCGGGCAAGCGGGTGCCCGAGGGCAATCTCATCGACTCGAAGGGCGCGCCCACTACGGACCCCGAGGTCATGTACCAGGAGCCGCACGGATCGCTGCTGCCCTTCGGCGCCCACAAGGGCTACGCGCTGGCCGTGCTCACCGAGCTGCTGGCCGGCGCCATGTCGGGCGGCGGCACCATCCAGCCCGACAACGCCCGCCGCGGCGGGATCGTCAACAACATGTTCAGCATCCTGGTCGACCCGGCGCGCCTGGCCGGGGTCGACTGGATGGGGCGGGAGATCGACGGCTTCGTGACCTACGTGAAGGGCTCGCCGCCCGCCGATCCCGCGAGCCCGGTGCTGGTGCCGGGCGACCCGGAGCGCCGCTCGCGCGACCTGCGAGGGCAGACCGGCATTCCGCTGGACAGCGCGACCTGGGAGGCGCTCCTGGCCGCCGGCGAAGCCATCGGGGTGCCGCGGAGCCGGACCGAGACGGTGGCCGCCCCGGTCCGGGACTAGCCGCCCCGGGGTCGCGGTTATCCGGTCGTCAGCATGCCCGAGGCGATGTTGATCGTCAGGGCGAGCAGCGCGACGTTGAACACGAACGAGACGATGCCGTGGGCGGTGACCGTCCGGCGGATCTCCCGGCTCGTGATCGCCACGTCGGACACCTGCGAGGTCATCCCGACCACGAACGCGAAGTAGACGAAGTCCCAGTAGTCGGGCGTGTCGTCGCCGCCCGGGAACGCCAGCCCTCCCGCCGACCCCTCGTCCTCGCCGTAGAACTCGTGGGCGTAGTGCAGGGCGAACATGGTGTGGACGAACGCCCACGACAGCAAGATCGTCACGACGACGAGGCCCACCTGCGCGGGCTTCCGCTCGCCTCCGGTCCCGGTCAGCTGGGCCAGGATCGCGCCCAGGCTCGCCAGCCCGGCCGCCACCGTCAGCACGAGGATGACGCCTTGCCCCGCGTCCTCGCGGGAGGCCCGCTGGCGAATATCGCGCACGCGCGAGCGGAGCATCATCTCGAGCACGAGGATCAGGTAGAGCGTCACCGTGAGGTCCCAGCCCACGAGCAGCCGGGTGGCCGGCCGCCAGTCCGTCGCCGCCGCGAAGACGATGAGGCACGCCAGCCCCAGCGCGAGCGAGGCGAACAGGCGAGGCCGCGACCACACGATGCGGTGGGGAAGGAAGCCGCGGCGTCGACGGTGACCCGGGGTCGACATGCAGTGCGCCCGACGATCCGGCCAAACCCCTGGCGTGTCAAGAGCGACGAGGTGCGGCTGTGCCTACAGAGACAACCCGCGCCGTCCCTCGCGCCTCGGGTCGGATCGGACTCGCGCCCGCCCGAGCCGGGCATGATGCCGTGCGCCGGCCCGCCACCGTCCGGCGCAAACGCGCGTCCTGGTGGAAGCGGCCGCGCTGGCATCGCGGATGCTCTGTGGAATGGTAGCCGCGCCGCTCGGTGGGACGAGCGGCGGCCCGGCTCAGCATCCTCTCCAGCCTCGGAGGTGCCCATGGCGATCGATCAGGCGAAGCTCGACGCGCTCCTCGGCCGCGCAGTGGTCGACATCGGCGCGAACTTCCACGCCGCGCTGGTGGTCACCGGCGACCAGCTCGGCCTCTTCCGCGCGCTGCACGACATCGGGCCGGTCACCTCGGCGGACCTGGCCAAGCACACGAGCACGCACGAGCGGTACGTGCGGGAGTGGCTCGCCGCGATGGCCGCCGGCGGCTACGTCAGCTACGAGCGGGCCACCCAGGAGTTCTCGCTCTCGGACGAGCAGGCGATGGCCCTCCTCGACGCCGATCTCCCCGGGGCGTTCCTGCTGGCCCAGGCCGCGGTGAAGTCGGGCGCGCGGATCACCGAGCTGTTCCAGACCGGCGAGGGCCTGGGCTGGCACGAGCACGACCCCGCGCTCTTCGAGGGCACCGAGCGGTTCTTCCGTCCCGGCTACACCGCCAATCTCGTCTCGCGCTGGATCCCCGCCCTCGAGGGCGTCGGGCTGAAGCTCGAGTACGGCGGGCTGGTCGCCGACGTCGGCTGCGGGCACGGCGCCTCCACCATCCTGATGGCGCGGGCCTACCCGCGGTCGCGCTTCGTCGGCTTCGACTACCACCGCGCGTCGATCGATCGGGCGCGCGAGGCCGCGCGGCGCGCCGGCGTCGACAACCGCGTGACCTTCGAGGTGGCGGGCGCCACCGACTATGCGGCCGCCGGCTACGACCTGGTGGCGTTCTTCGACTCGCTGCACGACATGGGCGATCCGGTCGGGATCGCGCGCCACGTCCGCCGGTCGCTCGCGCCCGGCGGCACCTGGCTCCTCGTCGAGCCGTTCGCGCACGACCGGCTGGAGGACAATCTCAACCCGGTCGGCCGCATGTACTACGCGGCCTCCACGATGCTCTGCACGCCGAACTCCCTGTCCCAGCCCGTCGGGGCCGCGCTCGGCGCCCAGGCCGGGGAGACCCGCCTCCGGAACGTCGCCACCGAGGCCGGCTTCACGCGGTTCCGGCGCGCCGCCGAGACGCCGTTCAACCTCGTCTTCGAAGCACGGGGCTGAGCGGCGGGGTGACGGCGAGGGGCGGTCGCAGCAGCGACCGCGACCGCTCCTCGTCGCTCGCCTCGTAGCCCGCGCGCGCCGCTGCCTTCTCCCTGCCGGCCGGACCGGCCGCCTTGACACCCCACCCGGGCCGAGTAGACTCGGCAGCGTCGCGGCGAGAACCGACCACTTTCGGACGGCCAACGAAGCACTACCGAACGAAGGCATCACGGAAGGAGTGGCGCTCATGCCCCACCACACGCCCGCACCGTCGTCTCGCGTCTCCCGTCGTCGCTTCCTGGCCGGCGCCGGCGTGGCCGCCGGCGTGGCCACCTTCGGCCGGGCGCCCGCGGTGATCGGCCAGCAGGTGCGCGAGCTGCAGGTCTGGCACACCGAGGTCGAGCCGCAGACGGTCAAGGTCATCCAGGACACCTCGATCGCCGAGTTCGAGAAGAAGTTCCCCGGCTTCAAGGTCAAGCAGCAGGCGCTGGGCTGGGGCGATCTCAACACCAAGCTGCTCGCGGCCCTCGCGGCGGGCAGCCCGCCCGATCTCACGCATCTCAACCCGTTCATGACCGCGTCGCTCTACACCAAGAACCTGCTGCGGCCCATGGACGAGCTGATCCGGTCGGTGGGCGAGAGCGACATCCACGAGGCCACCCGCAAGCTGCAGTTCTTCGACGGCAAGTACTACGGCATCACCCACGCGATGGGCGCGACCTACTTCTGCGAGCGGCGCGATCTCCGGGTGAAGAAGGGCATCAAGGCGCCCGAGACGTACGCCGACATGCTGAGCCTGTGCGCGGCCCTGACCGAGGACGGGCGCTACGCCTTCCAGATGCCGGGGGAGAAGCTGTACATGGGCTTCGTGCACCCGGCGGAGTGGCTGGCCGGCAACGGCGGCTCGTGGGTGGACGCCAAGACCTGGCGCCCGCAGCTCAACAGCAAGTCGATGCTCGAGATCCTCGACTACCTCCAGAAGCTGAACAAGTTCCAGTCCCAGGGCTGGTCGGGACAGAAGTATCTCGACACCCAGGCCGCGCTCGCCACCGGCAAGATCGCGATGAGCTATCTCTCGGGCGCGCGGGCCATCGGCTACATCGAGAAGTACGCCCCCGAGAACATGCGCGACCCCGAGCACTTCATGCCCTTGCTGCGGCCGCACGGGCCGTCCGGCAAGATCGGCATGTCGGCGCTGGACGGGGAGAACTGGGCGGTGTTCAGCCAGTCCAAGTACCCCAACGAAGCGCTCGAGTTCCTGCGCCTCTTCTACAAGAAGGACTACTACATGCAGTACTGCCACTCGGTGCCGATCCACCTCACTCCGATCTTCAGCTCGATGCTGAACGACCCGGCCTATCTGGCCAACGAGCGGATCAAGAAGTGGAAGGCGTGGCACGAGGTGGTGCTCACCGGACTCAAGGGCAACCGGTTCCTGCCGCTCGGCTTCACGCGGCCCGAGGACAACCTCCTGCCCTTCCTGGCCGAGCTGGACGGCTCGAGCATCGTGGCCGACATGGTGGTGGAGGTCATGGTGGGCGGCAAGAATCCGAAGGCGGAGGCCGACCGCGCCCAGAAGCGCGCCGAGGAGCTGCTCACCCAGCTCGGTCACAAGCGCTGGTCGTAACCGCGGGTCCCGGGCGGGGCGAGTGAGGCAGAGCGCCGTCGTCGGCTGGCTCCTCCTCGCCCCGTCGGTGCTGCTGCTGGGCGGGCTGGTGGTCTTCCCCGTCCTCTACAACATCTGGCTGAGCCTGTTCGACAAGCACGCCTTCATGCCGGTGCAGACCTTCGTCGGCCTCCAGCACTATCGCTACTTCGCCCACGACCCCGAGTTCTGGACCAGCTTCTACTACGGCAGCGTCTACGCGGGCGCGACCATGGTCTTGCAGCTGGGCGTCGGCGTGCCGGCCGCGCTCCTCTTGAACGAGGCCTTTCGCGGCCGCAACCTCCTGCGGGGCGTCGTCCTGTTCCCGTACATGATCCCCACCATCGTGGCGGTGATCCTCTGGAAGTGGCTGCTCAACGATTCCTACGGCCTCGTCAACTATCTCCTGGTCAGCGCGGGCGCGGTGCGGGCTCCGGTGGCGTGGCTCGGGCCCGACTACATCATGACCGCGTTGATCGTCACCAGCGTGTGGCAGTTCTTCCCGTTCGTGGTGGTGACCTACCTGGCGCGGCTCCAGACGATCGCCCCCGAGCTGTACGAGGCCGCGACGGTGGACGGGGCCTCCGCGTGGCGGCGATTTCTCCACGTGACCCTGCCCCAGACCGCGAGCGTGCTCTTCGTCATCGTGCTCCTGCGCAGCATCTGGATGTTCACCAAGTTCGACACGGTGTGGCTCCTCGCCGGCGACGGCGGGGTGAGCCGTTACATCCGCACCCTGCCGGTGTACGCCTACGCGCGCAGCTTCACCTACCTGCAGGCCGGCATGGGGGCGGCGCTGGCCGTGATCATGTTCGCGATGCTGCTGGTGGCCACCGCGGTGTACTTCCGCATGTTCCGCAGCGAGGAGGTCTTCTCGTGAGACGCACGGGGGCGCTGTACGGGGCGGGCCTGGTGCTGCTGCTGGCCGCGGCCTTCCCGCTCTTCTGGATGCTCTCGACCGCGCTCAAGCCCTCCGGCGAGATCTTCGCGACGCCGCGCTTCGTGCCGCTGCATCCCACCCTGGAGAACTTCCGGCGCCTCTTCGCGGACACCAGCTTCCTCGTGTTCTTCCGCAACAGCGTGGCGGTGGCCGGAGCCACCGTCCTCCTGACCCTCGCGGTGTCCTCGCTCGGCGCCTACGCGCTCACCCGCTATCGCTTCCGCGGGCGCGACACGGTGGCCGGGCTGATTCTGTTGACCTACATGTTCGCGCCGATCATGATCATCATCCCGTTCTACATCCTGGTGAAGCAGCTCGGGATCGTGAACACCCACCTGGCCCTGGTGCTCTCCTACACCACCTTCTGCCTGCCCTTCTGCCTCTGGGTGCTCCGCGCCTTCTTCCAGTCGATCCCGCTCGACCTGGAGGAGGCGGCCCTGGTCGACGGGGCCGGCCGCGGGCGCACCGTGTGGTACGTGGTGCTGCCGCTCGCCCTGCCCGGGCTCATCGCGGCCGCGATCTTCACGTTCATCCTGGCGTGGAACGATTTTCTCTTCGCGCTGGTGCTGATCACCTCCGAGGAGCTGAAGACGCTCCCGGTGGGCGTCAACGACCTCTTCAACGCCACCATCGTGGACTGGGGGATGATCATGGCCGCCGGGGTGATGATCACGGTGCCCACCGTGTGCTTCTTCGCGGCGGTGCAGCGCTACCTCGTGCAGGGCTGGGGCTCGGGCGGGGTCAAGGGCTGAGCGCGCCCCGCGCCCGCGCGCGTCCGCGCTCGGATGCCCGCCGCCGCGGTCAGAGCGAGAAGAGCGCCCAGAACACCACCAGCGAGAACGCGGCCAGCGCGGCGAACGGCGCCGTGAAGCTGCCGGTCGAGCCGAAGAGCGCGCCCACCACCGGGGCGCCGACCGCGATGGCGATCACCCCGAGACCGCTGACCAGGCCGACCGCGGCGCCGGGCGCCCGCGGCAGCACCGCCCCGGTGGTGTTCATCACCGCGGCGTAGGGCGCATTGAAGGCGACGCCCAGAGCACAGATGGCGAGGGCGGCCACCGTCAGCGGCCGGCCCGGCCAGGCGAGCACGGCCAGACCGATCGCGCCGCCGAGCACGGTCAGCCTCATGACGAGGCGCGCGCTCACCACGCCCCGGTCGATCAGCCATCCGCCGAGCGGGCGCGAGATCACGCCCAGGGCGAGGATGGCCGAGCCGGCCGCGCCCGCGCTGACCAGCGACAGGCCGAAGTCGTGGACCAGGAACGTGGTGATCCAGATCCCGACCAGCACCGCGAGCCCGAAGGTGGCGGTGTGGACGAGGCCGAGCGTCCACACCGTCCGGCTGCGCGCGGCCTCGGCGAGCGGGGCGGCCGCCTGCGCGGGGCGCACGCGCGGGGCGAGCGCGAGCCAGGCGAGGGTGGACAGCGCGATCAGCCCCGACGACACGATGAACGCGCGGCGCCAGCCCACGAGGCTCGTGAGCAGCGGGATCAGGTAGAGCGCCGTGCCCCCGCCGAGCTGCACCAGGCCGCCGTAGATGCCGAGGGCGCGGTGGACGCGCGCGGGCGGCACCACCAGGGCCGCGTAGCGCATGCCCGCCACGAACGCGAGACCGCAGCCGAGGCCGCCCACCACCTTGATCGCGAGCAGATCGGGGAAGTGCCGCGCGTATCCGAGCGCGAGATTGCTCGCGAACACCGCCACGATGCCCGCGGTGCCCACTCCGGTGGGACCGAAGCGATCGCTCAGCAGGCCGGCGGGAACGCACGAGACCCCGAGGGTCACGAAGAAGACCATGGACAGCACGCCGGCCTGCACCGGCCCGAAGCCGAGCTCGGTCATGAGCAGCGGGATGATCGCGGCGTGATTGGTGTAGTTGGTGGTGGCCGCCCATCCCAGCAGGCAGGCCGCGGCCAGGCGCAGGGTCATCGGCCGCGGGTCACCGAACACTCGAGACGGTGCACATGGAGGGTCTTCTCCGGGTCTAGACGAACGTCATCACCTCGACCGGGGTCTCCCCACGGCGAAAGCGGTCGAGATCGAGGGGGGCGATGTCCACGGTGTGGGCTCGTCGATCCGCCACCAGCTCGGCCATCAGCTGCCCGGCGATGGGGCCGTGCATGAAGCCGTGACCGCTGAAGCCGGCGATCACGGTGGCGCCGCGGCGCCCGCGCGTGAACCCGGTCACCTCGCGATCCGGCTCGATCACCACCCCGAGATCGCGAGCGCGCGCGGCGATCGCGGTGGTGACCAGGTACGGATCGGCGAAACCGTCGCGGGGCGAGTAGGTCGCGGAGGCCAGGTCGCCGGTCCAGAGATACGGGCAGAGGGCGCGCACGTCGTCCGGCGCCAGCACCCGCGTGTCGACGCCCAGGGCGCGCTGTAAGGCCGCGCTGTAGACCCGGATGCTCTGCCGGGTCAGCTCGATCCCGATGCGGTTGGCGTACTGGTGACGGATGCCGCCGGAGGCCAGCGCGGTCGAGCCGGAGCAGACCGCGCCGCGCTCCAGCACGACGATCCGGCCGTAGCCGCGACGCGCCAGGTGGTAGGCGGTGCTGGCGCCCATGATGCCGGCGCCGACGATGACCGAGTCCGCGGTGGCCACCATGCCGCCGCCTCAGACGCCCAGGTAGTACTTCTTGACCAGCTCGTTCTCGCGCAGCTCGCGCGTGCTGCGGCCCTCGAACTCGATGCGGCCGTGCACGATGATGTAACCGCGGTCGGCGATCTTGGTGGCCTGGTTGAAGTTCTGCTCGGCCATCAGCACGGTGAGCTGGCGGCGCTCCTTCAGCTCGCGGATCTTGGCGATCACCCGGCTCACCAGGATCGGCGCCAGCCCCACCGACGGCTCGTCGACGAGGAGGATGCGCGGCGAGGACATCAGGGCGCGCGCGACCGCCAGCATCTGCTGCTCGCCGCCGCTCATGCTGCCCGCGAGCTGACGACGCCGTGCGGCCAGCACCGGGAAGGCCTCGAAGGCGTAGGCCAGGTTGGCCGCGATGTCGGCGCGCGCGCCGGTCCGGTAGGCGCCGAGCAGGAGGTTCTCCTCCACCGACAGCTTGGGGAACAGTCGGCGGCCCTCGGGCACCAGGGCGATGCCCAGGGCCACGATCTCCTCGGTGGATTTCCCGGCGAGCGCGATGCGTTGTCCGTCGGATTCCAGGAAGATCTCGCCGGCCTCGGGCGTGACCATGCCCATCAGGCACTTGATCAGCGTGCTCTTGCCGTTGCCGTTGGTGCCCAGGAGCGCGACGGTCTCGCCCTCGCGCACCTCGATGGAGACGCCGTGCAGGACGCGCACCGCGCCGTAGCCGGCGTCGACGTTGCGCACCACGATCCTACTCGCCAAGGTAGGCCTTCTCCACGTCCGGGTTGCGCACGATCTCGTCCGGGGTGCCCTCCGCGATGCGCTCGCCCGCGTCCAGCACCACGATGCGCTCGGAGAAGCGCATCACCGCCCGCATGATGTGCTCGATCATGATGATGGTGATGCCCCGCTCGTTCAGCCGGAACAGGATGGCCAGGATGTCGTCCACCTCCGCGTGGGACAGGCCGGCCATCGCCTCGTCGGAGATGAGCAGCCGCGGACGGGCCGCCATCGCGCGGGCCAGCTCGAGCTTGCGCATCTCGATCTGGGTGAGCCCGGCCGGCCGCAGGTGGGCCTTCGACTCGAGCCCGATCGCGCGCAGGATCTCCATCGCGTCGGCGTCGGCCGCCTCGGCGCGCTCGTGGGCCGCGTACTCGAGCGGGATGTCCAGGTTCTCCAGCACCGTCATGCTGCCGAACGGCTTGGGGATCTGGAAGCTCCGCACCAGGCCCAGCCGGGTGCGCCGGTGGGCGGGCAGGCCCGTGATCTCGCGCCCGTCGTAGACGATCCGGCCGCCGTCCACCGGCAGCGAGCCCGACACGCAGTTGATGAGCGTGGTCTTGCCGGACCCGTTGGGCCCGATGAGCCCGAAGCGCTCGCCCGGCTTCACCTGGATGGAGACGTCGTGGAGCGCCATGAAGCCGCCGAAGCGCTTGGTGAGATGAGAGACCTCGAGCCCGGCGCCCGCCATCGCTCAGCGGCCCCGCAGGCGTCGCACCAGGCCGAGAATGCCCTCGGGAGCGAGCACCACGAAGGCGACCAGCACCACGCCCACGATGAAGAGGTTCATCTCCGACGAGATGGTCACGGTGGCGAGCTGCTGCGCGGAGCCGAGCAGCACCGCGCCGATCACCGGCCCCACCCAGCTGGTGGTGCCGCCGATCATCGGCATCGCCAGCGCGTTCACCGCGTAGTCGATGGCGAAGGCGGAGTTGGGCTCGACGAACGTCACGTAGTAGGGGAACGGCGCCCCCGCCACCCCGAGGAGGAAGCCGCTCACGGTGGTGGCGAAGAGCTTCAGGCGCAGGGTCGGCACCCCCATGCACTCGGCCGCCTCCTCGTTGTCGCGCAGGGCGGCGAGGCCGCGGCCGATCCAGGAGCGCTCGATGAAGCGCGCCACCAGCACCGAGCCCACCGCGAGCCCGACCATCACCGTGAAGAGGAAGGTGACGTAGTTGCCGAAGGGCGGACCGCTCGGCCGGATGACGCTGAGGCCCCGGGAGCCGCCCACGAACTCCCAGTTGATGATGACGGTCTGCAGCACGATGGCCAGGGCCAGGGTCGCGATCGAGAAGAACACCCCGCGCAGGCGCAGGGTGAGATAGCCGATGCCGAGCCCGAGCAGGGCCGACACCAGGCCGCCGGCCAGGATGAGCAGCGGCAGCGGTGGGCGCACGGTCTGGACGAGGAACACCGCGGTGTAGGCGCCGAGGGCGAAGAAGGCGGGAGTGCCGAAGTTCACGTAGCCCGCGTAGCCGCCCAGGATGTTCCACGCCGTCGCGATGACCACGTACTGGAGGATCACGTAGCCCGCGAAGTAGATGTAGGGGTTGACCTTGGCCGACGCGAGGAGCACGCCGACGCCGACCATCGCGACGGCCACCACCAGGACGATCCCGGTGCGACGCATCGCTACCCCACCCCCAACGACTCGGCGGCCTTCTTCATCAGCCCGCCTCTAGCGCCCGAACAGGCCGGCGGGGCGCACCGCGAGCGCGATCAGCAAGATCCCGAAGGACACCGCGAGCGACCACGAGGGGCCGAAGAAGGTGCCCATCAGGCTCTCGACGACGCCGAGGATGATCGCGGCGACCAGCGTGCCGCCGATGCTGCCCATGCCGCCGAGCACGGTGATCGCGAACATGCGGCCGATATAGTCGCGGTCGGACGAGGGCACCACCGGGGCGATCGTGATCAGCAGCGCGCCGGCCAGGCTCGACGCCGCGATGCCGATGCCGAAGGCGATGGTCTTGATGCGGATGGGGTCGGCCCCCATCAGGCGCAGCGCGCCGGCGTCCTGCGAGACCGCCATGATGGCGCGCCCGTAGAAGGTGCGGCCGAGGAAGAGATAGAGGGCCAGCGTCATCAGCAGGCCCACCACGCACGGCACCAGCAGGCGGTAGGCGATCCCCACCCCGCCCCACTCGATGGACTTGCCGATGTAGGAGGCCTCGACCAGGCGGTAGTCGACCCCGTACTTGAGGCTCAGGCTGACCTCGATGATGAAGAGGAGCCCGAAGAAGAAGACGAGCCCCCGCAGCGACTCCTCACCCCGCCGCTCGAAGGCGCTGTAGTAGACGCGATAGACCGCGGCCCCCAGCAGGTAGAAGAGGGGGGTGAGGAGCAGACCGGTGAGGATGGGATCGAGGCCGTACGCGCTGTTCAGCACGTACGCCGCGTAGGAGCCCAGGATGAGGAACGCGGGCTGCGCGATGTTGGCGATGTCGAGCAGGCCGAAGATCAGGGAGATGCCGAGGCTCACCGCGGCATAGAAACCCCCGACCAGCAGTCCGGCGACCAGCGCGTTCGCCAGCAGGTCCCAGGAGAACAGGGAGCGGCTCGCGCTAGTTCTTCGCCGCCGAGTACGGGTAGATGATGTTGCCCGACTTGAACTCGTCGGGGTAGAGCACGACCTTCTTGCCCGGCCCGCGGAACTGCTCGACGCTCGTGCCCTGGATCTTCTGGTACTGCACCATCAGGGTGCGCCCCCTGGCCCACTCCCCGTTCTTGCCGAACTTGATCTTGCCCACGATGGTGTTGAACTCGGTGTTGCGGATGTAGTCGGCCATCTTCTGCTGGTCGAGGCCCTTGGTGGCCTCGATGGCCTGGGCCAGCACCTGGCCGGTGGCGTAGGAGTACGGCGGCAGGTAGTAGCCGAGCGGGTCGACGCCCGCCTTCTCCGCGCGCGCCTGGTACTCCTTCAAGAACTCCTTGATCCCGGGCATGGCCAGGAACGGCGGCTCGGGCGCCCAGAAGTCGTAGTTCACGATGCCGTTCAGCAGCGGGCCCATGCTGGTCATGATCGTGGTGAACATCAGGCCCACCATGCCCCCGCCCATGATCTTGGGCTGAAGCCCCACCTCGTGCGCGGCCCGCAGCATGCCCACCGAATCCGGCGGGTAGGAGGCCACGAACACGATGTCGGGGTTGGTGGCCTTGATGGCCCGCACGATCGGGGTGTAGTCGGTGGTGCTGGGCGGATAGGTCTTGTCGTAGACCGTCTTGAACCCGAACTTCTTGATCAGCTCGCGCGCGCCCACCAGCGCGTTCTGCGGGTACTCGGCGTCGGCCCCCACGATCGCCACCGTCTGCGGCTTCGGATTCTGACGCGCGGCCAGCTCGAAGAAGCCGAGCGCGGTGCTGGTCTCGGGCTCGGGCCCGTTGGGCGAGATCTGGAAGTAGTTCGGGTACTTGTACTTCTCGTTGTTGGCCAGCCCGAAGATGCCCATGACCAGCAGCTTGCGCTCCATCGCGATGGGCAGGAGCGGCGCGATGAGGTTGGTCCCGTAGCCGGAGGTGATGAGGTCGACCTTGTCGACGTCGAGCAGCTTCGAGTAGATGCCGGGCACGGTGGCCGGGTTGGTCTGGTCGTCGTAGAAGATCAGCTCCACCGGCCGCCCGAGGAGGCCGCCCTTCTTGTTGACGTCGTCCTTCCAGATCTGCAGGGCGAGCAGCGCGGGCTTGCCGTTGGCCGAGAGGCCGCCGGTCAGCGCCATGCCCAGCCCGATCCTGATGGGGTCCGCGGCCCGGGCCACGAAGGTCCCGGTGCCGGCCAGCACGATGCCTGCGATGACGGATACGAACAGAACCCAGGTCAGGATCGGATGGCGCCGGAACGGCCTCATGGCAGCCTCTCTCTCTGCGCGGCTCTCACGAGCGCGCCGGTGATCGGGGTGATCGGGCGGGCCAAGACTGCGACAGCGGGCGCGGCCTTGTCAAGGCGGACCGGGCCGCGCGGGCGGGCGCCGGGTGAACGGCGAGCTCGACGGGCGCAGGAGCTGACCCACCTTGTCGGTCAGCGCCTCCGGGGTGAAGGGCTTGGCGATGAACGGCAGCTGCGACTCGGTGATCTCGGCGATCTTGTACGCCGACATGAGCAGCACCTTCGCCGACGGCGCCAGGGCCCGGACCCGCTGGGCCAGCTCGGTGCCGCGCATCAGGGGCATGACCACGTCGGTGAGGAGCAGATCGATCGGCTCCCGGCCCGCGATGCGCAGGGCGTGGTGCGGATCGCGCGCGTCCAGTACCACGTAGCCCTTGGCCTCGAGCATGCGGCGCACCACGAGCCGGATGTCGTCCTCGTCGTCCACCACCAGGATGGTCTCCCTCATGCGCGCGCGCGCCGCTTCTCATACCACGGGTGTGGCTGGCCGGGCGCCTTCACGCGCATCGCGTACACCGAGGTGCGGGCGGTGAAGAAGAGCGTGCGGAGATCCGGCCCGCCGAAGGCGAGATTGGCCGGCACCTCCGGGGTGCGGATGATCCCGAGCCGCCTGCCGTCGGGCGCGAAGACCCACGTGCCGCCCGGCCCGGTGCAGTAGACGCGCCCCTCCACATCCACCTTCATGCCGTCGGGCACCCCGTCGGTCTCGTCGGAGGACATGTCGGCGAAGATGCGCCGGCGCACCATCTGGCCGCGACCGTCCAGCTCGAGCAGGTGGATGTACTGCGCCCACCGAGTGTTGGCCACGTAGAGCCGGCGCTCGTCGGGCGAGAACGCGAGCCCGTTCGGGTATTCGAAGTCGGCGACCAGGCTCACCGCCCCATCCGGCGCGATGCGGTACACGCCGGCGTGCGGAACCTCGCGCTCGGCCAGCGGCACCCGCAGGCCCGGGTCGGTGAAGTAGATGCTCCCGTCGGACCGGCACACCACGTCGTTGGGCCGGTTGAGGCGCTTGCCCTCGAACCGGTCCATCAGCACCTCGAACCGGCCATCGGCATCGCGACGGGTGACGCGGCGATGGTCGCCTTCGCAGAGGACGAGCCGCCCCTGCAGGTCGAACGTGGTGCCGTTGCCACCGCCGGTCTTCTCGCGGACGACTTCCGGCGCGCCCCCCGGCGGCAGGCGATACAGCATGCTCGCCCGCACGTCGACGAAGTAGAAGAACCCGTCCGGGTGCCACAGCGGGCCTTCGGTGAACACGAATCCGGTCGCCAGCCGCTGCGCCGGCGTCGCGTCGAGGATCGCGGAGAGCGGATCGGCCATGGGCGCGCGCCTCCTGTGTGGCCAGCAGTCTAGCACCGGGCCGGCTCCGCCGTGCGAGGCCCCGAGGCCGGTGCTATGGTAGGGCGGCGAGCGCAGAAGGAGACCCATGAGAGGACGGTCGAGCCGTCGCATCGTCGGGATCGCGCTCGCCGCGGTCGCCGCGGCGGGCTGCGCGAAGGGCCCGGTCAATGGACGCGTGGCGATGCCCGGGCACTCGGAATCGGCGCTGACCATGAGCTGGGAATCGGGGCTCTTCGGTGAGTCCGGCACGATGGCCGCCGCCCTGCCCGACGGGGAGCGGTTCCGGGGAACCTACCAGGTCGTGCGCGCGGGCATCGACCGCCGCGACATCCCGGCGGCCTGGACCGGCGAGGAGCCGATCGAGCAGCAGGGGCTGATCGACGGCACCTACTGGGGAGCCGGCGCCGACCACGTGGCCTTCGTGAACACGCATCGCAACCGCGCCATCGGCACGTTGAAGGGCGATCGCGGCAGCACCATGCTCTGTCGCTTCGATCTCCTCGACGCGGCCGGCGGCATGGGCGGCGGCGGATCGGGCGCGTGCCAGACTTCCCGCGGCGCCCGGATCACCGCGCAGTTCTAGAGCGGAGGAGGCTTCCGTCATGAAGACCGTCGTCGCGCTTCCCGGAGAAGGCATCGGCCCGGAAGTGGTGGACGCCACCTGCGAGCTGCTGATGGGCACCGGCTTGCCGCTGAAGATCCTGACGCCGCCGCAGGGTGCTCCCCTGCCCGACGAGACCAAGCGCGCGGCCCGCGAGGCCGATGGCGTGCTCTTCGGCGCCGCGGGCCCGAAGACCTCGCCGGTGGTCTCCTGGCTGCGCTGGGAGATGGCGGCGTGGGCCGGCGTGCGCCCGATCCGCTTCTTCCCCGGCATGCGCTCGCCGCTGGCCGAGCCGGACGGCATCGACTACGTCATCCTCCGCGAGAACAGCGAAGGCCTCTACCCGGGGCGCGAGGGCCCGCTCGCCGATCTGGTACGCCTCATGCCGGACATCGCGGATCGCACCGGTCGCACCGTGCGGGAGTTCGGCACCGAGGGGCGCTTCGCGGTGAAGGTGGTCACGCCGCGCGGGGCCGAGCGCATCGGGCGCTTCGCCTGTGACCTGGCGCGCCGGCGGCAGGCGCGCGGCAAGCCGGGCAAGGTGACGCTGGTGACCAAGTCCAACGTGCTGCCGAAGACGGACGGCCTCTACGACGAGATCGTCGGGCGCCTCGTGCGCGAGGCCGGACTGCCGTTCGAGCACTTCCACGTCGACGACGCGGCCCGGCGTCTCGTGCGGTTTCCGCGCGCGATGGACGTGGTGCTCTGCATGAATCTCTACGGCGACATCCTGTCCGACCTCGGCGCCGAGACCGCGGGCGGCCTGGGGCTCGCGCCCTCCGGCAACTTCGGCGACGGCTGGGCCTACTTCGAGTCGGTGCACGGCTCGGCGCCCGACATCGCGGGCCGGGGCATCGCGAACCCGACCGCCACGATCCTCTCCGCCGCGCTGATGCTCGAGCACATGGGCCTCCTCGCGGAGTCCCGGCGGCTCGAGGGCGCGGTGGGGCGGGTGTATCGCGACGGGAAGGTGCTGACTCCCGACCAGGGCGGCGCCGCCACGACCCGCGAGGTCGCGCAGGCCGTGCTGGCCGCGTACCGCTAGATGCATCGGGGGAGACCGCGCGAGGGCGGCCGGACCCGCGTCCGGCCACCCGGTCGCGTGTCGGCTACCGGGTCTGCCCGTCGTGCTTCTGACGGTAGATGCGCTTGCTCTGCACGTCCTGCGCATGCTCGAGTCGCGCCTTCTCCCGGCCGGTGATCTTGCCGTCGGCCTGCGCCCGGGTCTCGACGTTCTCCACGCGCTGCTGGCCGTGCTCGAGCCTCCGCGTCTCGCGCGGGGTCAGCGCGCCCGACTCGACGCCGCGGTCGATGCGCTGCTCCTGCCGATCCTGTCGGCGATCCACGCGCGTCTCCTGCGCGAAGACGGGCGTGGTCAACGACAGCGCGGCGATGCCGATCACTGCGACATTTCTGCACCGGGACACTGCGTTCATGAGGTCCCTCCGGGGATCGGGATTGTCGGCCGGTTCCGGCCCTTGCTGCTCTGCCCGATCTGACGCCGGAGGCGCCGCGGGAGTTTACACACTCGTCGAGAGGACGCCATGACCATTCGCGTGGCCGGAATCGAGGTCAGTCACTGGCACGCGGTGCACGACGCGGCCTATCTCCGTCACTTCGCCGCGATGCCGGACGTCGCGCTCGTCGGCGTGCAGGACGGCGACGCGAGCCTCGTCCGCAAGCGCGCGGCCGAGGTCGGAGATCCGCCGGTCTTCACCGACTATCACCGGATGCTGAAGGAGACGCGTCCGGATTTCGTGATCGCGCTCGGCCGCCATCGTCAGATGGCCACGATCGCGCACGACCTTCTCGACGCGGGCTATCCGTTCATGATGGAGAAGCCGATGGGCGTCAACGCCCAGGAGGTGCAGTCCATCGCGGACAAGGCGGCGCGGCTCAACGCGTTCGTGTCGGTCCCGCTGTCGCAGCGCTACCAGCCCTTCGCGATCCGCGCCCGCGACCTGATCGCGTCGGGACGCCTGGGGCCGCTCTCCCACATCTATATCCGCGTCAACCGTCCGGGCCCGGCGCGCTATCCGGGGTGGGACAGCGCGTGGATGCTCGATCCCGCCGAGGCCGGCGGCGGCTGCCTGCGCAACCTGGGCCCGCACGGGTTCGACATGTTCCTCTATCTGACCGGCGAGGACGCGCAGGTGACCGGCGCGCAGATCAGCCGGCGCGCGCACGGTCAGCGCGTCGAGGACTACGCCTCCGCGCTGCTGCGCTCGGCCAGCGGGATCCTCGGCACCATCGAGGTCGGCAACACCTTCCCGCGCGTGGGCACCGACGGCGAGTGGAAAGTGGCCGGCCGCGATGGAATCCTGACCCTGAAGGACGGCGTCCTAAAACTGGCCGGCGCCGGCGGCGACGAGGTGGAGAAGGGCACCGAGATCGAGACGCCCTACGCCACCGCGATCCGCGACGCGCTCGAGGCCTGGCAGAGGGGGGCCGCCCCGCCGATCAGCGTGCACGACTGCCTGCGGGCGGTCCGGCTCATCGACCAGGCCTACGCCCTGGCCGGGTAGGTCCCGGGAACCCCGGGGGAGGTGGGCCGGTTGAAGTCGTGGTCGATGGTGTCGACGTGCCCGTACAAGGCGCGGACCGAACGGGCCCGCGGATCAGGAGCGCGTAAAGATGACTGCCGTCACGGTGAGCAGGGTCGGCCGCAGAGGGAAGAACGTTCTACTTGGCGCACTGCTGGGCGCCGCCGCGCTGGGCCTCTTGTCGGGGTGCGCCTCGATGCCCCAGGGGCCCACGTACACCGACGCCGAGCTCCGGGCCCAGTGCGAGCGCCGGGGCGGATGGTGGCGCGGCAACCTGATCCCGGGCTTCTGCGAGTACCAGTCCGCCTCGCTGCAGTCGCCCTAGCGGCGCCGGCTTTTTCATCAGCCAGCGCTAGTCGCGGCTACTGCCCTGGAAGCGGAGCAGGATCAGGAACAGGTTGATGAAGTTGAGGTAGAGGGATAGGGCCCCGACGATCGCGTAGGAGCCCAGCTGGCCGCCCGGGATGCTCAGCGCCATCACCTTCAGGCGCTGGGCGTCCCACGCGGTGAGGCCGGTGAACACGACCACGCCCACCACCGAGATCAGGAACTGCAGCGCCTCGCTGTGCCAGAAGATGCCCACGATCGACGCCAGGATCAGCCCGATCAACCCCATCATCAGGAACTGGCCGAACCCGGCCAGACTCCTCTTCGTGGTCGAGCCGAACAGGGCCATGGCTCCGAACATGCCGGCGGTGATCATGAAGGTGGTGGCGATCGACGCCCCGGTGTACATCAGCAGGATCAGCGACAGGGTCACCCCGTTCAGCGCCGAGTAGACCACGAAGAGCCCGGCGGCGGTGTTCGGGGCCAGGCTGGTCGCGCGCGCCGAGAGATAGAAGACCAGGCCCAGCTCGGCCAGGATCAGCACCAGGAACAGGACCTGGTTCGACGCGATCGTCCGTACGAGCGCGGGCGAGGACACCACCAGGTAGGCGACCACCGCGGTGATGCCCAGGCCGACGAACATCCAGCCATAGACCTTTCGGAGAAACGCGGTCACTTGCTCGGCCGCCGCCGTCGCGGTGATCGGAGCCGTGGCGTCTGGGTTGAACCGGTAGTCGGCCATGGTCGTGCCTCCCGCCTGCGCGAGTGGGTGGATCCGGTCCCTTAGTCTAGTCGCGACGAACGGCCCCGTCCACTCGGCCGTCGGCCCCCGCGCGGCGCGGGTCCGAGCGCGCGAAGGATCTCGCGCGCCATCAGCCGGCCCCGCAGCGCCAGCACGCGCCGCGCGGTCGCCGCCTTCGCCGCCGCGGGCCAGCCGAAGTAGCCGGCGCCGCCCGGCGCGATCTCCTCGAATCGCCGCGCGCCGCGCGCGAGCGCGCCGCGGAAGTCCACCCAGGCCGGCGGCAGTCGGCGGGCCAGCGCTCGGCGCACCAGGCGCGGACGACAGGCCAGCACCAGCGCGGTCTCGAGCTCGCCCGCGTGCCACTCGCCCTGCGGGTTCGGGCTCCGCGACAGGCGCAGCACCGCCGGGTTGAGCATCGCGGCCAGGCTCGACGTTTCCGGGCTGAAGCCGGCGAACAGGATCTGCAGGCGGCCCGCGCCGGCGCGCGTCCGCCGCCGGGCGCCGGGCCGGGTCAGCGCGCGCTTGGCCTCGGCCATCGCCCGCAGGTGACCGGGATCGGCCTGGTAGTTCGCGAGGACGAAGCGACGGAAGCCGTGACGGGCCAGGCTGCCGACGACGTCCACGATCACGCGGCGGAGCGTGCCGACGGAGAGCGAGACGGTGCCAGGCCACGCCTCGGCCAGCGGGCTGGCCCCGTAGGGCAGCGACGGGGCCAGCACCGGACGATAGCCCGCGCGCCGCAGGTGAGGCGCCACGTGGCGCGCCAGCTCCTCGGCGCCCAGCCAGTCCACCAGCAGCGGCAGGTGGGGGCCGTGCTGCTCGACGGCGCCCAGCGGGAGCAGCACGATCACCCGCGCGTCGCGCGCCAGCCGCGCCGCCTCCCGACACGTGCACTCCGCCAGCTTCAGCATGGGGTCGTCACCACGGGGTCAGGTCTTGCATTACGACATTTTCGGAACGCGCGGCGTTGTCGCCTGACGCGGCGAAAATGTCGTAATGCAAGACCTGACCCCGTCAGAGCGCTGACCCCGTCAGAGCGCTTTCAGGGCGTCTTCGCAGGCCTGGAGGGTGGTGGCGACGTCGGCGTCGGTGTGGGCCAGCGACATGTACATCTTCTGGGTGTTCTTGACCACGCCGCGCTTGATCAGCTCGGTGGTGAAGGCGCGGGCTCGCGCCCCGTCCGCCTTCTGCAGTGAGCGGTAGTCGGTCACCGGCTCGGCGGTGAACAGCAGATCGAAGACCACCGGCTCGCCCACCACCTGCGCGGCGAAGCCGGAACGCGCCGCGATCTCGGCGAGGCCGGTCATCAGCTTCCGCCCGGTGCCGAGCAGCCGCTCGTAGGCGCCCGGCTTGCGTAGCTCGGCCAGGGTGGCCAGACCCGCGACCGCGGCGATCGGGTTGCCGTTGAGCGTGCCGGACTGCGAGATGAACTCGCCCCGGCCGTCGCGCCCCGGGTCGAAGGGCTGCATCAGGTCGGCGGCGGCGCACACCGCGGCGAGCGGGAAGCCGCCGCCCACGATCTTGCCCACGCAGGCGATGTCCGGCACCACGCCGTAGTACTCCTGCGCGCCGCCGTAGGCCAGCCGGAAGCCGGTGACGACCTCGTCGAAGATCAGCAGCACGCCGTGGCGCCGCGTGATCTCGCGCAGCCCGGCCAGGAACCCGGGCTGGGGCGGGATGAGCCGCTGGAAGGGCTCGATGATGACCGCGGCCAGCTCGTCGGCGTGCGTGGCCACGATGCCCTCCACGGTGGCCAGGTCGTTGTAGGGCGCGACCAGGACCTCGTCCTCGAGCGCGTGCGGGATGCCCGAGGAGTCCGGCACCGGTGCCGGAAACGCCTTCGGCGAGCGGGGCGCCGACGACATCATCGAGTAGTCGTGGGCGCCGTGATAGCCGCCCTCGAACTTGAGGATCTTGTCGCGCTGCCGCGCGGTGCGCGCGACCCGCAGGGCGAAGAAGGTCGCCTCCGAGCCGGTCGAGGTGAAGCGCACCTGCTCGGCGCACGGCACCGCGCGGCAGATCTCCTCGGCCAGCTCGATGATCGGCTCGGTCACCATGAAGTAGGTCGTGCCGCCGGCCAGCTGCTCGCGCACCGCCGCCACCACCGCGGGATGGGCGTGCCCCAGCACCAGCGGGCCCGAGGCCATCACGTAGTCGATGTACTCGCGGCCGCTCACGTCGTAGATCTTGGAGCCCTGGCCGCGCTTGACCACGAAGCCCACGTCGTCGGCGTAGCGGGAGGTCCCCAGCACGCCGCCGGGCAGGCGCTGACGGGCGCGCTCGAGCAGTCGGGTCTCTTCGGTCGATCGGGGCGTCGTGGTGTCGGGCATGGTCGTCCTCGGATGACGGGGGTGCGGGGTCAGGGGAGCGAGAAGCGCTGCGCGTTGCCCATGTGGGGCCACGCGTAGGCCTGCACGTTGGCCAGCATCTGGCGGATGTGGTTGCGATCGTGGTGCACCCACTCGTGGAGCAGATCGGACACGCGGAGGAGCCCGACCTTCGGGTGCGCGCCGCCGCGCCCGAGCTCGGCAGGCGCGAGCCCCGCCACCTGCGTCACGCTCGCGTCGCGCAGGTCGCGGAACTCGCGGTAGAGCGCCGACCAGTCGCGGCGGCAATCGTGGCGGGCGCGCGCCACCGCCTCCTGGTCCCACCCCTCGAGCGCGGGCGTGTCACCGGCCAGGATGACGGCGATGCGGCCGGAGAAGCCGCGCCGCTCGCACTCGATGAGGTGGCCGAGCACCTCCTTCGCGCACCACTCCCCGGGGGCGGGATGGAACTCGAGGGCGTCCGGGGCGAGCGCTCCCATCTCGGCGTGGATCATGGTGGCGGCGGCGCCGAGCAGCGCGGCCACCGCGGACGGCGGCAGCGGCTCAGCCGTCACGGACGACCAGCTCGGCCACCGGCACGCCGGCCTCGAACTTCCGCACCAGCTCGTCGGGATCGAACTCCACGCCGATCGGGTTGCGATCGAACGCGGGCGAGTGCATCCAGGCCTCGCCCTCCTCGACGGTCGCGAAGTTGTCGATCTGCAGCTCGACCCGGTTGCCGTCGGGGTCGGCGTAATACATGGAGGTGGTCGGCCCGTGGTTGATGGCCAGGAACGGGCGCACGCCATCCGTCTTCAGGCGCGTGTAGGTGTCCAGCAGCTCGCCCATCGAGCCGAAGGTGAAGGCCACGTGGTGGAGGCCCGGCTGATCGGTGTCGCGCACCATCAGCTCACCGCCGGTCGACCGCGGGGCGAGGGGCCCGAAGTCGATGAACGCGACGCGATGGTGCTCGTCGTCGTACGTCACGAAGCCGAGCTGCGCGTTCTCGTAGACCACGCGGCCGCCCAGCACCGCGCAGTACCAGTCCTGCATCGCCTGCTTGCGGTTGGTCTGGAACACCACGTGCGCCAGCTTGGTCGGCGGCATGGGCGCGCGCTCCGCTACTGCAGCGGCGAGAAGGCCGAGGGCATGACGATCTTGGTCTCCTGCGCCAGCAGCTCGTCGCCGCCGCCCGGCGGGGGCCAGACCCCGGCCTTGCGCGCCTGCTCCCGCACCTGCAGCCGCTGGTCCATGCTCTTGTAGGCCCAGATGTGGACGAAGCGGTTCGCGCCGCCGAACTCCATCCCGCCGGCCAGCACCAGGGGCGAGAGCTTGACGCGCTCCCCGATCGCGCCCTCCCAGCGCTTCATCACGCCGGGCAGCGAGCCGGGAGTCAGGCTGTAGCGGCGGATCTCGAAGATGGGACCCATGGTGCCCGGGGTGATCTCGGGCACGAAGGCAAACGGCGTGAGCACCTCCACCTGCTGGTCCACGACGAAGTCGCGGATCTTGGGCGGCCAGTTCGACTCCTTGGCCGCCTCGGCCCGGACGCGGGCGCGCTCGGCCAGGTCGCGGTAGCCCCACACGTGGATGATCTCGTTCAACGGACCGATCTCGGTGTGCCAGAAGGCGGTGAGCGGCGAGTACTTCTTCCGGTACTCGTACGCCTCCCCGAATCGCTTCTCCACCTCGGCGAGGCTGCGGGGCTTGAGCGCGTAAGTACGAAATTCGTAGATCATCGCTGGTCTCCTTCGATGTCGCGCGAGGATGGTCCGGCTCCCGGGAAGTCTGCGCCCCGATTCCGGAGACGTCAAGCGGCCGCCGGTGCTAGGGTGTGACGGTCATGGCGCCCGCTCGCCCGCGGTTCGGCATCGTGTTCCTGCCCGAGTCGCTCGGCGGCTTCGGCGATCTCTGCCGCGAGGCGGAAGCCGAGGGCTTCGACTGGCTCGGGGTGGCCGACTCGCAGTCGGTCTTCCGCGAGCTGTACGTCGCGCTCACCCTCGCGGCGCTGCATACGAAGCGGATGCGCGTCGGCCCGCTCGTCACCAACCCCCTCACCCGGCACCTGGTCGTCACCGCGAGCGCGATCGCCAGCGTGGACGAGGTGTCGGGCGGACGCGCGGTGCTCGGCCTCGGCTCGGGAGACAGCGCGATCTACACCATCGGCGCGCCGCCGGCCACGCTGGCCGGGCTCGAGGAGGCCATCGTCACGCTCGGCCGGCTCACCCGCGGCGAGCCGATCGAGCGCGAGGGCCGCACCTGGCGCGTCCACCGCTCGACCCGACGCATGCCCCTCTACCTCGCCGCGGAGGGGCCGCGCACCCTCGAGCTGGCCGGCCGCCTCGCCGACGGCGTCATCGTCGGCCTCGGGCTCACCCCCGAGGTGATCCGGCTCTCGCTGGCCGCCATCGAGCGCGGCGCCCGCGCGGCCGGCCGCACCCTCGACGACGTCGACGTCTGGTGGTTCGCCAAGACCAGCCTCGCCGACCGCCGCGACGAGGCGATCGCGCCGATCACGATGGCGCTGGCGGCCAGCGCCAATCACGCGTTCCGCTTCACGCTGGAGGGCAAGGGCGTGCCGGTCGATCTGCACGAGAAGATCCGCGCGCTGCAGCGCGAGTACAACGCGCACCACCACGAGATCCCCGGCGCGGGCAACGCGAGCCTGCCCGACCGCTGGGGGCTCACCGAGTTCCTGGTGGACCGCTTCGCCATCGCGGGCACGCCGGATGACTGCGTGGCCCAGATCCGCCGCGCGATGGACGCGGGCGCGCGGCAGTTCATGATCACCGGATTCGTGCCGGACCCGGGCGCGTTCATGCGCCGCTGGGCCCGCGACGTCGCGGGCCGCGTCGCCGGGTGATCCTCGCCGCGTTCCACGTCAAGAGCTTCCGCTATCAGTGGCCCGCGGATCTCTTGACCTCGTGGGCTTTCGAGATGGAGACCATCATCCTCGGCTGGTACGTGATGGTCCAGACCGGCTCGGTCCTGCTGCTCACCGCCTTCGGCTCGCTCCAGTTCCTCGGCACGCTGGCCGCGCCGATGTTCGGCGTGCTGGGCGACCGGGTCGGCGGCCGCCTCATGCTCTGCTTCATGCGCGCGGTGTACCTGTCCCTCGCGGCGCTGGTGATGCTCCTGGCCCTGACCGGCGCGCTGTCGCCGGCCTGGGTGTTCGTGGCCGCGACGCTGAACGGCATCTTCCGGCCCAACGACCTCGTGATGCGCAACGCCCTCATCGGGGAGACGATCCCGCCCGCGCATCTGGTCGGCGCGCTCGGCATGTCGCGGGCCACCATGGACTCGGCGCGGGTGGGCGGCGCGCTCGCGGGCGCCGGGCTCTCCACCGCGCTGGGCATCGGCTACAGCTACCTGTTCGTCACCGCCTTCTACGCGGCGAGCTTGACGCTGACATTCAGGATCGCGCGGGCGCGGCCCGTGCCGGATCCGGCCGCCCCCTCACCCTACCCTCTCCCCCTCGCGGGTGACCGGCAGGGAGCGTCGCGGTGGCGCGATCTGAAGGACGGGCTCGCCCACGTGCGGGAGACGCCGCGGCTGCTCGCGCCGATGTGGCTCGCGTTCCTCATCAACCTGACCGCGTACCCGGTGTCGGGCGGGCTGCTGCCCTACGTCGCGCAGCGGATCTACCACGTGGACGCCACCGGCCTCGGCTGGCTGGTGGCCGCCTTCTCCTTCGGCGGCCTGCTCGCCTCGATCGGCGTGGTGGTGACGGGCGGGTCGCGCCATCCCGAGCGCGCCACGCTCGTCTATACCGCGGTCTGGTACGCGCTGCTGCTGGGCTTCGGCCACCTGGCGAGCATGGGCCCGGGCCTCCTCACGCTGCTCGCGGCCGGGTTCGTCCAGAACGTGGCGATGATCTCGATGACCGGCGTGCTGCTCGCCGCGGCGGGTCAGCGCTTCCGCGGCCGCGTGATGGGCGTGCGCGCGCTCGCGGTCTACGGGCTGCCCATCGGGCTCATGGTCTCGGGCGCGCTGATCGGGCGCATCGGCTACCCGGCGACGATCACCCTGTCCGCGGCGGTGGGCCTGCTGTTCACGCTGCTCATCGGGGTGCGGTGGCGCGCCGCGATGTGGCGACGGTCCCGCCCGGTCACCGCCTGACGCTCCGCCCGCGCCCGCGGTCCGCTCCATTGATATACTCTCCCGGCACGATCAGCCGGACCCGTGGGAGGAGCCGATGAAATTCACCTGGTTCAATCTGATGCCGTGGCCGTACCTGCCCGACGATTTCCGGGAGAAGCACCGCTCGGTGTGGGTCGACATCCCGAACACGCTCTACGACCCCCGGAAGGGCCACTACGTCTACCACCAGTACATGGACCAGCTGGAGTACGCGGAGAGCCTGGGCTTCGACGGCATCGGCTGCAACGAGCACCACCAGAACGGTTACGGGCTCATGCCCTCGCCCAACCTGATCGCGGCCGGCCTGGCTCGCCGGACCTCGCGCGCGGCGATCTGCGTGATCGGCAACTCCATCGCGGGCTACAACCCGCCCATCCGGGTCGCCGAGGAGTTCGCCATGCTCGACGTGATCTCGGGCGGGCGCCTGGTGGCCGGCTTCCCGGTCGGCACCCCGATGGACACCAACTTCTGCTACGGCCAGATTCCCGCGCTGACCCGCGACAAGTACCAGGAGGCCCACGACATGATCATGAAGGCGTGGGCCGAGGACGAGCCCTTCGCCTTCGACGGCAAGTACAACCAGCTGCGCTGGGTGAACTGCTGGCCCAAGCCGATCCAGAAGCCGCACCCGCCGATCTACATCCCGGGCGGTGGGTCGATCGAGACGTGGGATTTCTGCCTCGACCACGACTACAACTACTCGTACCTGTCCTTCTACGGCTACCTGCGCGGCAAGTCCCTGCTCGAGGGCTACTGGGACCGCGTGGCCAAGCGCGGCAAGGACGACTCGCCCTATCGCGCCGCCTTCGCCCAGATCATCTGCGTGGCCGACTCCGACGCGGAGGCCGAGGAGCTCTACGCGGAGCACTGCCTCTACTTCTTCAACCGGTGCCTCCACGTTTTCCCGCCCTTCGCGGATCCGCCCGGCTACCGCACCGTGAACACCATCAAGTACGGCGCGCTCTCCCAGCTGCGGATGGAGGCGCAGCGGATCATGCAGGGCCTCACCTGGAAGCAGCTCGTGGACGAGCGCTTCATCATCGCGGGCAGCCCGGAGACGGTGCGCCAGCAGCTCGAGGAGTGCATCACCGGCCTGCGCATCGGCCATCTCTTCTGCCTGCTCCACACCGGCAACATGCCGGACTGGAAGACGCGCCACTCCACCAAGCTCTTCGCCGAGAAGGTCATGCCCCAGCTGCGCCACCTGTGGTCGGACTGGAAGGACGACACGCGCTGGTGGATCCATCCCATGGACGAGCGCCTCCACCCCGAGGAGACGAGGCCCGGCGCCGAGAAGCCCGGTCAGGAGTGGCGGTGATCCCGCGCGCGACAGAGTCCACGGCATGAAAGCGCTGACCATCGAGACTCGTCGCGGCGCGCGCTGCCGCGTGCTGGAGGCGGGCAGCGGGCCGCCGGTCGTCTTCCTCCACGGCGCGGGCGGCCTCCTCGCCGACAACCCGTTCCTCGATCGGCTCGCCGCGCGCTACCACGTCTTCGCACCCGAGCTGCCCGGCTACGGCGAGTCCACCGGCGAGGAATTGCTGGAGGACATGCTCGACTTCACGCTGCACGGCTGGGACGTCGTCTCGGCGCTCGGTCTCACCCGCCCGCATCTGATCGGCCATTCGATGGGCGGGATGATCGCGGCGGAGATGGCCGCGGTCGCGCCGCGCGACGTGGACCGGCTCGTCCTGGTGGCCGCCGCGGGGCTCTGGCTCGAGGAGCACCCGATCCCGGACATCTTCGCGCTGCTGCCCGGAGAGCTCGTCGAGCTGCTGTTCCAGGACCCCGCGCAAGGGCAGACCCTGCTCACCGGCGGCGTGGACTTCTCGGACATGGAGGCGTTCAAGGCGTTCTACCTGGGCCAGCAGCGGCGGCTCGCCATGGCGGGCAAGATCCTGTTCCCGATCCCGAACCGGCGGGTCTCCAAGCGGCTGTACCGCGTCGCCGCGCCCACGCTGGTGCTCTGGGGCGACGCCGATCGACTGATCGTTCCCGCGTACGCCCGCCAGTGGGGCCGGCTCATCCCGGGCGCCACCGTCGAGATGATTCCCGACGCCGCGCACATGCTGCCCTACGAGCAGCCGGAGGCCTTCGTCTCGGCGGTCTCCCGATTCCTGCCCCGGTAGACACGATGACCGACCGCGCGGCGAGCGACGGGCACGGCGACGGCTGGATCGGGCGCCCCCTCAAGCGACGAGAAGACCACCGGCTGCTGATCGGCGCCGGCGCGTACGTGGACGACATGACCCCGCCGGGCTGCCTGCACGTGGCGCTGCTGCGCTCCGCGCACGCCCACGCCCGCATCACCCGCCTCGACGTCGAGGCCGCGCGCCGCGCTCCGGGCGTGCGGCTGGTGGTGACCGGCAAGGACGTGGCCACCCTCGGGCCCATGCCGGTGAACCGTCTGATGCCGGACATGCGCGTGCCGCCGCATCCGATCGTGGCCGACACCCACGTGCACTCGACCGGCGTGCCGGTCGCCGCGGTGGTGGCCGACGATGCCTATCGCGCCCACGACGCCCTCGACCTGATCGAGGTCGACTACGAGCCGCTGCCGGCCCTGTCCGAGCCCGGACCGTCCCTCGCCGCCGGCGCCCCGCAGCTCTTCCCGGAGGTCGCGGGCAACCGGGCGCTGACCCGCGCGCTCCGCGAGGGCGACGCGGCCGCCGCCTTCCGCGCGGCCGCGCACGTGGTGACGCTCGACGTGGCTCAGGCACGCGTGTCGGCGGTGGCGATGGAGCCGCGCGCGGTGCTGGCCAGCTGGGATCGCTTCGCCGAGGAGCTGTCGATGTGGGTCTCCTGCCAGGCCCCGTTCCGCATCCGGGCCGAGGTGGCGCGCCTGCTCGACCTGCCCGAGAGCCGGGTGCGGGTGATCGCTCCGGACGTGGGCGGCGGCTTCGGGGTGAAGACCGGGCCCTACCGCGAGGACGTGCTGCTCGCCTGGCTCGCCCGGCAGCTCGGGCGTCCGGTCAAGTGGGTCGCGCTGCGCCGCGAGGACCAGCTCACCACCAACCAGGCGCGCGGCTCTCTGTGCGAGGGCGCGCTGGCGCTGGACGCCGACGGGCGCATCACCGGCCTGCGCGCGACCATCGCCTCGCCGCTCGGCGCCTCGCTCATGAACGCGGCCGCCGGTTCGCCCTGGAACCACGCCCGGCTGCTGCCCGGCGCCTACGTGATCCCGTCGTGCGACATCACGGTGTCCGGCGCGGTGACCACGACCGCGCCGGTGGCGGCCTACCGCGGCGCCGGGCGCCCCGAGGCCTGCTTCTTCATCGAGCGGCTGATGGACACCGCGGCGCGCGCGCTCGGGCTGGACCCGGCCGACCTGCGCCGGCGCAATTTCATCGCGGCCGATCGCTTCCCGTTCCGGACCATCACCGGCCAGGTCTACGACTCCGGAGATTATCCGCAGGCGCTGGAGCGTGCCCTGAAGGCGGCCGACTACGACGGCCTCCGGCGGCAGCAGGCCGAGCGGCGGGCCCGTGGCGAGATCGTCGGCGTCGGGCTCGCGTCCTACGTGGAGCCGTGCGCGCTGGGCTGGGAGAGCGGCGCGATCCGCGTCGAGCGCTCCGGCAAGGTCACCGCGATCACCGGCTCGAGCGCCCACGGTCAGGGGCACGAGACCACGTTCGCCCAGGTGGTGGCCGACCACCTCGGCCTCACCCCCGACGACGTCACCGTGCTCCACGGCGATACCCGCTCGGGGCCGGAGGGCTTCGGCACCTTCGGCAGCCGCAGCGTGGCCCTGGGTGGCGGCGCGCTGGCGCGGGTGTCGGTGGAGGTGCGCGACAAGGGCCGGCGCATCGCGGCCCGGCTGCTGGAGGCCGCGGTCGAGGACGTCGTCGCGGCCCGCGGCGGCTTCCACGTCGCCGGCGTGCCCGCCAAGCGCGTCACGTGGAGGGAGGTCGCGGGGGCGGCCTACGCGGGCGGCCAGGCGCTGCCCGCGGGCGACACGCCCGGGCTCGAGGCCACCACCTACTTCCAGGCCGAGGCGGAGTGCTGGAGCTTCGGCACGGTGGTCTGCGCGGTCGCGGTGGATCCGGAGACCGGCCGCCTCGTCATCGAGCGGCTCGTGTGGGTGGACGACGCGGGCACCATCATCAATCCGCTGCTGGCCGAGGGGCAGCTGCACGGCTCGCTGGCGCAGGGGCTCGGCCAGGCCCTGATGGAGGCCATCGTCTACGACGCGGACGGGCAGTGCCTGACCAGCACCCTGATGGACTACGCGATCCCGCGCGCGGAGGACATGCCGGCGGTGCTGATCGAGAAGATGCACACGCCCTCGCCCCGCAATCCCCTCGGGGCCAAGGGCCTGGGCGAGGCCGGCTGCATCGCGATGCCGCCCGCGATGGTCAACGCGGCGGTGGACGCGCTGGCGCCCCTCGGTATCACGCACGTGGACATGCCGCTCACCGCCCCGCGCCTGCGCGCGGCGCTCACGGCACGGCGCTAAAGTACCGGCGGCTCCCTGCGGCGAAGGCGGTGGCCGAGGCGGCCGCACGCCGCACGATGGTCACGACGTCTTCCTCCGTCGCGCCGAACGCGGGCCGGGCGCGACCGCGCCCGATCGCGCGCCGGCCACCAGCAGGCGCATCGCCTCGCGCTGGATCGCGCGGAAGTCGGGCTTGTCGGGCAGCTTGCCGGCCAGGTGCAGGACGACCAGGCCGTGCATGGTGGCCCAGAAGACGTAGCCCATGAGCTGGGGATCGCCGGTGAAGACGCCGGCCTTCACCAGGCCCTCCAGCGCCGCGCTCATCATGCCGCGCGCCCGATTGCTCGCGCGGACCAGATCCGGGTAGCGGTCGGGGTGCGGCTGCGCCAGGTCGAACATCAGCCGGTACCCCTCGGGATCGCCGAGGGCGAAGCGGATGTAGGCCTCGCCCATCGCCTGACCGCCCGCGCGCAGGTCGCCGCGCGTCTGCCGCGCCGCCTCTTCCAGCGCCTGCGCGAAGCGGTCGAAGGCGGCGGCCCGCACCGCGGCGAGGATCTCCTCCTTGTCGCGGAAGTAACGGTACGGGGTCATCGGGCTGCAGCCCAGCTCGTCGGCGAGCTGACGCATGCTGACCCCGTCGACGCCCTGCCGGGCGAAGCGCTTCTGGGCCACCGCGCAGAGCCGCGCCCGGAACGCCTCGACGTCGGCCTTCGAGAGGTTGCGCGGCACGGTCAGGCCGGCGGGTGCGCGCGCGGGAACCGGCGCACGTACTGGAAGAAGCGCGCCAGGTGCCGGTCGGAGGCGACCAGCACACCCGGGCGGAAGCGGATGGTGTCGAGCACCGGCGCGTCCTCCGCGAGGAGCTGGCGCACCAGCCGGCCCACCGACTCGAGCTGCTCGGCCACCGCGTCGCGGCCCCGGCCGCCGTCCCGCACGCCGTAGGCGTAGAACCCCATGGAGCGACCGTGGGTGATCGGCGCGCCGCTGAACAGCATGAACATGTCCTCGTCGCCGAAGGCCAGGTGCTGCGAGAACGTGTTCACGCCGGTGATGAGCCCCTCCTGCACGAAGGCCTCCGACGCGATCCGGTAGTCGATGGAGTGCTCGCCCACCCGCACCGCGTCCGGGTCCACCGCGGGCAGGCCGTGGAGCGTGCGCAGGTGCTGGAAGTCGACGCCGTTGGAGGTGCCCACCCAGGGCTCGGTGTCGCGCACGCCGCGGAAGTGCGTCTCGACGACCAGATCGCCCTCGTCGGCGCCGGGGATGCGCGGCGGCTCGAACGTCGGCGATTCGCCGTTGAAGATCCAGATCAGGCCCCACGCCTCGATGCTCGGATACGTGGCGATCCGCGCCGCCGGCGGGATGCGATCGCCGGCCGGGATGTCGACGCAGCGGCCCGCGCAGTCGAACCGCCAGTGGTGGTAGGCGCAGCGGATCTGCCCATCGATCACCTGCCCCACCGAGAGATCGGCGCCCAGGTGCGGGCAGTAGGCGCCCTGGACCACCGCGCGGCCCGAGGCATCCCGGTAGCAGACGACCCGCGTGCCGAGCACGTCCCGTCCGATCGCCTGCCCGGCCGGGATCTCGCGCGCCAGCGCCAGCGGAAACCAGGATCGGTGATAGCCCGCGGGGATCTTCTCGGTCCGTCGCTTCGCCAGGGTCGGGCGCATGGGAGCCTCCTCCGGTTCGGCACGGCGTCTGATGCTCATGGATGGACACTGTATATTTACAGTGTACTCACAGTCAAGAGCGCGCCGAGGACGGCGCCGGGGTACGACCAAGGTCCGATGGCGCGCGGGCGCCGGGCCCCTAGTATGGGCGGGCGTGCCACGCGCTGACGTCCACTTCGAGATCTCGGTCGGCCCCGGGGCCCTCCGGGGGAGGTGATCATGGCGACCCACATCATCGAGCCGGGACAGCTGCCGACCCGATGGACACCCCTATTGACCCTCGGCATCGTCCTCATCGCGTTCGGCACCCTGGCCCTCGCGGTCTCCTTCGTGACCACGCTCGTGTCGGTGCTCGCCTTCGGATGGCTCCTGCTGGTCACCGGGGGCACGGAGACGGTGTACGCCTTCAAGAACGCGCGCTGGGCGGGTACCATCCTGCACGTGGCGAACGGGGTATTGTCGGGGACGGCCGGCTTCCTGCTGGTGATGAACCCGGCCGCGGGCGCGGTGGTGCTCACGCTGCTCATGGCCATGTTCTTCCTGATCGGCGGCCTCTTCCGTATCGGAGCCGCGCTGGTGATGTCGGTCCCGCACCGGGGCTGGATCCTGCTGAGCGGTGCGGTCACCCTCCTGCTCGGCATCTTCATCTGGCGGCAGCTGCCCGGGGCCGCGATCTGGCTGATCGGCACGTTCGTGGGCGTCGACATGATCATGATCGGATGGTCGTGGACCATGGCCGCGCTGGCCGGCCGCCCGCGTCAATGAGAGCCATCGACGTCCACGCCCATCTGGTTCCCCGGTCGGCCTGGCGTGCCGCCGAGACCGGCCGCGACTGGCACGGCTACCGCTACGAGGCGGGCGAGGGCGTGGGCACGTTCGTCGGCGGCGGCCGGCGCATCGCGTTCACCTCGCCCAAGGTGCGCTTCACCCCCGAGGAGCGGCTGCAGGACATGGACGCCCAGGGCGTGGACGTGCAGGTCGTCTCGATCCACACCCCGTTCTTCGGCTATCACCTCGACGGGCCGCGCGGCCTCGCCCTGGCCCGCGAGGTCAACGACGAGATCGCGGCGATGACCCGGCAGTGGCCGCAGCGGTTCGCCGGGCTGGCGACCCTGCCGGTGTCCGACGTCGCGCTCGCCATCGGGGAGCTGGAGCGCGCGGTCACCGTGCTCGGGCTCAAGGGCGCCGAGCTGGACACGGTGGTGAACGGCGAGAACTGGGACGAGCCGCGCTTCCGGCCGCTCTTCCGGGCGGCCGAGGCGATGGGGGCGGTGCTCTTCTTCCACCCGCAGCCCCAGCACAACTTCATGGTGGAGCGGGCGGGCCGCTACGGGCTCTTCAACAGCCTGGGCGTGATCGTCGAGGACGCCATCGTCGTGGCGATCCTGATCCTGGGCGGCATCCTCGAGCAGTGCCCGGGGCTCAAGGCCTGCATCGCCCACGGCGGCGGGCCGGCGTGCCATGCGATGGGGCGCCTGGACCGCGCCTGGCAGAACACTCCGGCCGAGCGCCGGAGCATTTCCCAGGCCCCGAGCCAGTATCAGCGGCGGCTCTACTACGACACCGTGGTCGGCAACGAGCAGACGCTGCGCTTCCTGATCGACGAGGTCGGCATCGACCGCGTGGTGATGGGCAGCGACTGGCCGTTCGTGCCCTGGCATCCGTCGCCGGTCGCGTGGGTGCGGGGCTTGACGCGCCTGAGCCAGGAGGAGAAGGAGCGCATCCTCTGGCGCAACCTGGAGTCCCTGCTCGGGCTCTAGCCGGCGCGCGGTCCGGCGCTATTCGAAGGCGCCCGCGCGATCCAGCTCCATCAGGGCCTGCGCGCCGGTGCTGAAGGTGGGGCCGCCGCCCGGCACCGCGGCGGACTGGATGGCCTCGAGCAGCTCGCGCTTCGTGGCGCCGTGCTCGATGGCCCGCCGCATGTGGGCGATCACGCCCTCCTTCCGGCCGCGGAAGGCCAGGATGCCGATGATCACCATCTCGCGATGCTTCACCGACAGCTCCTTGCCCTCGCCGATGGACAGCGCGCTCAGCGGCTGCCGCGCCTTCACGTACTCCGGATCCTCCCTCGCCACCCACTCCCAGAAGGGATAGCCGTAGGGGTTCCTGGTCCCGCCGGCGGGACGGTCGGGCTTCGCGGGCTGACGGCGCGTGGGCATCGCGACCTCCTGGGATGCGGGCTCGGGGGTGCAGTCTCAGGCGGCCAGGCGGAGCGCGCGCCCGGCGTCCGGGTTGACACCGTGGAGGCCGAGCTTCATCGCGCTCACCGCGGGGTCGGCGGCTTCATGCCGGCCAGGCGTTCGATGATCGTGAACACCACGCTCGTGTCCTGCTCGCCGAGGCCGGCGGCCAGCGCGGCCTGCTGGTAGTGCTGGGCCAGGTTGGAGAACGTCACCGGGACGTTCAGCTCCTTGGCGATGGTGTGGAAGGTCTCGAGGTCCTTGTTCATCAGCGCGACCTTGAAACCCGGCTCGAAGTTGCGCGGGATGAGGGCGCGCGGAATCCGCTCGATCGCCTTGCTGCCGCCGCTGCTGGCCTTGACCACCTCGTAGATGGTCATCGGGTCGAGCCCGGCCTTCACGCCCAGGAGGAAGCCCTCCATCATGGTGGCGCTGTTGACGCACGCCATCATGTTGTTGATCGCCTTCACGGTGTTGCCGGCGCCCACCGGCCCCACGTGGAAGATGTTCGGCCCCATCGCGCGCAGCACCGGCTCCGCCTGCTTGAGCGCGCCCGCGTCGCCGCCGACCATGATGGCCAGGGTCGCCGCGGCCGCCCCGCTCACGCCGCCGCTCACCGGTGCCTCGAGGAAGTGCACCCCGCGCTGGCGGGCCACCGGCTCGATCTTCCGCGGCGTCGAGGGCAGCACGCTGCTGAGGTCGATCAGGATCGTCCCGGGCCGGGCCCGCTCGACCAGCCCGCCCGGCTGGAGATAGGCCGCCTCGACGTCCGGCGACGCGGGCAGCGAGGTGAGCACCACCTGGCAGCCCTCGACCACCTCCTGGGCGGACCCGGCGCGCTTGGCCCCGGCCTGGACCAGATTCTCCATGGCCTTCGGGTTCATGTCGTAGACCGTCATGGGGAACCCGGCCTTGAGCACGTTGCCCGCCATGGGATTGCCCATGTTCCCCACCCCGATGAAGCCGACCGAGAGAGCCATCGCGCGCCTCCTTGGCGAAACTGCCGTCGAGCCCCGGGATCGAAACGAACGCGCCGAGCATAAACCTCCGCGACGGACGGATCAACGTGCGCTAGACTTCGATTTAGTGCTACGCGAGTTCGCCCTCGACGCGGTCGGGATCGTCTCAATCGAGGAGACTTCGTCGAAGCATCTGCTCAAGCTCTCGACGCGCTCCTACTGGCAGCGCGTGTGGCCGGCCGGCCTCGGCCTGTCGGCCCACATCGTCGAGCGGTTCGGCCCGGACGGCTTGCGGGGCCGGCGCGTGCTCGATCTCGGCTGCGGGGTCGGCCTGGTCGGCATCGTGTGCGGGCGCCTCGGGGCCGACGTGACCTTCCTCGATCGCGAGGCGGGCGCGCTCGCCGTCGTGCGGCGCAACTGCCGCCGCAACGGCGTCGGGCCCGCCCAGACCATCGGCGGCGACTGGAATCACGGCGGAAACCGGCTCGCGCCCGACGCCTACGATCTGGTGGTGGGCGGCGACGTGGTCTACGACGACGTGGAGTGGCCGGGCATCGGTACCGGCCTCATGCGCACGCTGCGCGCGGGCGGCCGCGCGCTCCTGGCCGACCCCGGGTGGGTGGCCGACGGCCAGCTCCGCGCCGCGTTCCGAAGAACCGGGTTCGCGGTCGATCGGACCGTGCTGCACGTCCAGTGGCCGCCCTGGCGCACCACCCATCAGAAGCGCAAGGCCATCAACATCTACAGCCTCCGCCGCGCCGACGCCGTCCCGCACTAGCTCCCCCTCGATCGGCTCCTTCTCCACCAGATCGACCGTGCCGACCGACGGCCGCCCACCTGCACCGGGCGACTCGCGTAGACGTGCATCGGCCCGGGGCGGTCTAGATGACGCCCCGGTGCGTGAAGTCGGCGATCTCGTCCTTGGTGTAGCCGAGCCCGGTCAGGATCTCCTCGTTGTCCTGTCCCAGCTCGGGCGCGGGTCCGCGGATCGGCAGGCGGCGCTCGCCGTGCGAGACCGGGTGGCCGAGGATGGTGAGATCGCCGAGCGCCGGCGAGTGCACCGGCTGCGCCATCTCGAGATGCTTGACCTGCGGATCCGCGAAGGCCTCGTCGACGCGGTAGATCGGCCCGCACGGCACCCCGGCCTCGTTGAGCAGCCGGATCCACGTCGCGCTGTCCTTCTGCCGGGTCACCGGCATCAGCGTCTCCATCAGCACGTCGCGGTTGGCGGAACGGGCCTTCGCGGTGGCGAAGCGAGGGTCGGTGCGCAGGTCCGGGCGCTCGATCGCGCGGCAGAGCCGCTCGTACAGCTCGTCGCCCGCGGCCGCGATGTTGATGTGGCCGTCCCGGGTCTCGAACACGCCGGTGGGAATGCCGGTGGGATGGTTGTTGCCGGCCTGCGCCGGCACCTCGCCGCTCATGAGCCAGCGCGAGGCCTGGAAGTCGAGCATCGACAGCATCGCCTCCAGCAGCGAGGTGTGCACCCACTGGCCGCGCCCGGTGCTCTCGCGCTCGATCAGCGCGACCAGGATGCCCTGGGCCAGCAAGATGCCCGAGCACAGATCGGCGATGGGAATACCGACCCGCACCGGCCCCTGGCCGGGCAGGCCGGTGATGGACATGAGGCCGCCCATGCCCTGGGCGATCTGATCCACGCCGGGCCGGTCGCGATAGGGCCCGCTCTGCCCGAAGCCGGAGATGCTGCCGTAGATGAGCCGCGGGTTGATCGCGCGCAAACTCTCGTAGTCGATCCCGAGCCGGCGCTTCACGTCGGGGCGATAGTTCTCCACCACCACGTCGGCGCCGCCCGCGAGACGCTTGAAGATCGCCACGCCCTCGGGATCGCGCAGGTTGAGCGTCATGCCCTGCTTGCCGCGGTGGAGGTTCTGGAAGTCGAAGCCGTGACGGTTGCCGCCCATGCCGTCGCCCGAGCGGCCCCCCGGCATCTCGATCTTGATGGCCCGCGCGCCCCAGTCGACCAGCTGCCGCACGCAGGTGGGACCGGCGCGGGCCCGGGTGAGGTCGAGCACCGTGTAGCGCGCGAGCGGCAGGGCGGCATTGGGGGCCATGCGTCTCTCCTCCCGGCCGGGAATCTAGCACGCCCGCCGCGCGAGGCTCTGTGAGAAATTGGCCCCCGTGCGACGCGGGCTCTTCTACGGCTGGATCGTGGTCGCGGGCGCCTTCTTCGGCTATGCGATCGCGCAGGGGCTCATGCACTCCTACGCGGTGTTCCTGATCGCGTACCTGGGCGAGTTCGGCTGGGGGCGCGGCGAGACCTCGGTGGCCTACTCGGTGTCGCAGCTCGTGATCGGGCTCAGCTCCCCGCTCATCGGGGCCCTCGTCGACCGGCTCGGCACGCGCGTCCTGGTGGCGGTGGGCGCCGTCCTCCTGGCGGTCGGGCTCGTGGCGAACGCGGGCGCCTCCGCGCTCTGGCAGGTGATCGCGCTCTACGGCATCGTGATGACGCTCGGCTCGAACTGCCTTGGCCTCGTGGTCTCGGTGCCGATCCTCTCGCGCTGGTTCGTGGCCCGGCGGGGCCTCGCCATCTCCATCGTGCAGTCCGCCAATGGCTTCGGCCGCGCGGTCTCCGCGCCGATCACCCAGCTGCTGATCTCCTCGATCGGCTGGCGACGCTCCTACCTGGCCCTCGCCGCGGTGATGGCGGTGGCGGTGGTGCCGATCGTGCGCGCGTTTCCGACCCGCGAGCCCGACGCGGCGGCGGGCGGCGACGCCTCGCCGCGCCCCGCCGTCGCGGCCGGAAGCCCCTGGACGGTGGGCGAGGCGATGCGCACGCCGCACTTCTGGCTCCTCTTCGCGGTGTACCTGCTCACCGGACTCGGCAGCTTTCTCGTCTCGCTGCACCAGCTCGCCTTCGCGGTGGACGTGGGCTTCGATCCCCTCTACGCGGCGAGCGTGCTGGGCACCGGCAGCCTGCTCGCGGTGGTCGGCACCATCGGCACCGGGACGATCTCCGACTACATCGGACGCGAGGTGTCGGCCATCCTCGCCTACCTGGTCTCCATCGTCGGCGTGGTGTGCGCGCTGTTCATCACGAGCGCCGAGCAGCACGCGCTCCTGTGGCTGCACGCCTGCTTCTTCGGCCTCACCTGGGGCGCGCGCGGGCCGCAGATCACCGCCAAGACCGCCGATCTGTTCCAGGGCCCGCACCTGGGCGCGATCCTGGGCGTGATCTCGATCGGCACCGGCCTCGGGGCGGCGGGCGGCGCGTGGGCGAGCGGGCTCATCTTCGATCTCTCGGGCAGCTACCACCTCGCCTTCCACCTCTCGATCCTCTCGTACGCGGTGGGCTGCGTGGCGTTCTGGCGGCTGCGCCGGCCCGCGCGATCGGCTACGATGCAGCCCCGGGAGGGCTGACCATGCTCGATCTCTTCAAGGTGCCGCCGAAGGACCAGGTGCTCGTCACCGAAGACGCGCTGCGACTGACCGTCACCCAGATCTTCGAGAAGCTGGGCGTCACCCGGGAGGACGCGGCCGACGCGGCGGACGTGCTCACCATGACCGACCTGCGCGGAGTCGAGACGCACGGCGTGTCGAACATGCTGCGCACCTACGTGCGCGAGTATCGGGCCGGCAAGCTCGATCCGCGGCCGGGCTGGGCCATCGAGCGCGAGTCCCCCGGCACCGCGGTGATCGACGCGGGCCAGCGGCTCGGCATCATCGTGGGGCCGAAGGCGATGCGCCTGGCCATGGACAAGGCGCGACAGGTCGGGGTGGGCGTGGTCACCGTGCACAACGCGGGGCACTTCGGCGCCATCGGCCACTTCGCGATGCAGGCTGCGATGGCGGACATGGTGGGCGTCTGCTTCACCGCGGCCGGCCTGCACGTGGTGCCGACGTTCGGCTCGAAGCCCCTGCTCGGCACCAACCCGATCGCGCTGGCCGCTCCCGCGCGGCGCGAGGCCCCGCTGCTCTTCGACGCGGCCACCTCCGCGATCGCGGGCAACAAGATCCGCCTGGCCATGCGGGTGGGCTCCCCGCTCCTGCCGGGCTGGGTGACGGACCGGGACGGCAGCCCGATCATGGAGGAGAAGCCCATCTTCAACCGGGAGGACGTCTACCAGGCCCCGCTCGGCGGCACGCGCGAGCAGGGCTCGCACAAGGGTTACGGCTTCGCCCTCATGGCCGAGGTGCTCTCGACCTTGCTCGCGGGCACGCTACCGACGATGCTGGCGCCGGGCAATGGCTCGAAGAACCAGTTCGCGGCCTACCACATCGAGTCGTTCACCGACCTCGAGCGATTCAAGGACACGATGGACGAGATGCTGCGGACGCTGCGGACGTCGGCGCCCGCCCCGGGTCAGGAGCGCGTCTTCTACCCGGGCCTGCTGGAGGCCGAGGAGGTCCAGCACCGGCGCGCCCACGGCATCCCGCTGCACCGCGAGGTGCTCGACTGGTTCGGCGAGTGCACCCGGGACATGGGCCTGCCGCCGCTCGCCGCCGCCTGAGCGTTCTGGACACCACCCTGTTTCACGGCGCGCGCCGGTCGGGGTCTCATGGGGCGTCCTCCCAGGAGGGGGACGCTCATGGCTTCCATCCGAAAAGAGCTGCGGCTCGACGCCTCGGCGGAGCACGTCTGGGACGCGGTACGTGACGTGGGCGCGGTGCACGAGCGGCTCGGCCCCGGCTTCCTGCTCGAAGCGCGGATGGACGGCGACGCGCGCATCGTGACGTTCGCCAACGGCATGGTGGTGCGCGAGCCGATCGTGGACATCGACGACACCGCCCGTCGCCTGGTCTACGCGGCGGTCGGAGGCATGTCCAGCCACTACAACGCGTCGATGCAGGTGTTCCCCGACGGCGACGGCCGCTGCCACCTCGTGTGGATCATCGACCTGCTACCGCACGCGCTGGCGCCGACCGTGGCGGCCTTGGCCGAGCAGGCCACCCACGTGATGAAGAAGACGCTCGAGGCCGGCGGGCTGTCGACGTGAATGGTGGGAATGCGAAGCGGCGGCCTATTCTCGGCCGCCGCTTCGGAGCCGCGTGACTACTCGACCTACGGCTGCTGGCGCTGTTGCCGGCTCCGCCGCCACCGCGCGAGCGCCAGTCCACCTGCGGTGGTGCCGAACAGGAGGAGCGTGGCCGGCTCCGGGACGGGGGCGAGATCTGAACTGCGGCTCACGTTGACGGATCCGGTCCCCTCGTTGTTGCTGATGCCGGTGATGTAGCCATCGTTGAACCCGAGCCAGAGGTTACCTGCTAGGCCGGTCACAGTCTGCGGCCCGGCTCCGATCGCGAAGAGCCCCGAGGCGTTCTGAGCTATCGCTCTAGGGGACGCGTTCAAGTCGAGCGCCGCGCTCCCGATGAATGCGATCAACTGGCCATGCAGCCCGTTCTGGATCCACTCATCGTTTATGAAATCGCTGCTTACCACGGGAACGCCCTCGGGTCCGAACGGATCATGCCCGAAAGTGCCATCAAATGGCTGATAAGTCCAAGACGCGGTTGCGCTATCGAAGTGCAGGGTGTCCGTTGCCAGCACGGACATTCCCGTATTCGTCCATAGCGGATTGGCCGTCACGCCGAACGAGGCCGCGGAGGCTTGACTGAAGGGAACCAGAACCAGGAGGAGCACAAGGAGTAGTCTCATCGCTTCGTACCTCGGTCGGGCCGTCGGGCGACCCATTTGAATCGCAGCAGGTCGCATGAGTATACCGTTCGCGTTCGCGTGTGCAATCAATAAAGCCGATTTCTGAGGTGACAACGCGTCGCGGCGCCACTCGACCGACGATGCAAACATTGCGCAGAGCCTAGACTCGTCGCGAGAGATCCGGATAGTCGCGCACCACGCCGTCGGCGTCCATGTCGAGCTCGGCGATGAAGCCGGAGTCGAGCGAGCGGAAGCGCCAGCGTGACCCGGCGGCGCGCCGCTCGAGCAGCGTGTATTCCTGTGGGGCCACGCGCACGCGGAGCTCCGGCAGGAGCACCCAGGCCATGCGGAGCGCGACCGGGCGGCCCACCGTCAGCTCGGGCAGGCGTCGCACCGGCAGCGTGTTGGTGAACGGCGACGGGAAGATGTCGACGTCCACGCAGCCGTCCAGCGGCAGCGCCACGCCGGTCGTCGCGTCGCTCCAGCGGCCGCGGCCGTCCACGCGGAGGTCGAGCGTGGCCACCGGCTCCTCGAGCCGCTCGATGAGCACCCGCCGCGTCGTCCAGCCCGCGTCGCATTCGAGGCGATAGCGCGCGCGGTACGGCCGGCCGCCCGCGTCCACCGCGACGATCAGGCTGTCCGCCCGCACGCGGTCGGCCTCGATCTCCAGGCGGAGATGCTCGAAGCCCCGCCCGTCCCACGCCGCCCACAGCACGTCGCGCGTCGCCATCCTCGCGATCATGGCATATGATTCCGGGGGAGACGCCATGACCATCGATCTCCTCTACGGCCGCGGCACGGTGTCCCTCGCTCCGCCGCCCGGGTGCGTGCCGACCGTGGTCGCCAAGCACGCGATGCCGGTGCTGGCGGACCCGGGGGCTGCGGTCGCGCGGGCCCTCGCCGAGCCGGTCGGGGTGCCCGCGCTCCCCGCGCTGGCCCGCGGCCGGCGGTCGGCGTGCATCCTGATCTGCGACATCACGCGCCCGGTGCCGAACGGCCTCTTCCTGGGCCCGCTCGTCCGCGGACTGCTGAGCGCGGGCGTCCCGCGCGCCGGGATCACCGTGCTGGTCGCCACCGGCCTGCATCGCGCCAATGAGGGGGCGGAGCTGGCCGAGCTGGTGGGCGACCCGTGGGTGCTCGAGACGGTGTCGGTGGCCAACCACGACGCCACGGTGGACCGCGATCACGTCCTGCTCGGCCGCACGCCGGGGCGCGGCACGGTGGTGCGCCTCGACCGCCGCCTGATTGCCGCCGATCTCAAGATCGCGACCGGGCTGGTGGAGCCGCACTTCATGGCCGGCTGGTCGGGCGGGCGCAAGGTCATCGCTCCGGGGGTCGCGCACGCCGAGACGATCACCACGTTCCACAACTCGGCGTTCATGGCGCATCCGCGCGCGGCCAACTGCGTCCTCGACGGCAACCCGCTCCACGAGGAGCAGCTGGCGATCGTCGGCATGCTGGGCGGCGCGCTGGCGCTGAACACCGTGATCGACGATCGGCGACGGCTCGCCTTCGTCAACTTCGGCGAGATCGTGGCGAGCCACCTCGAGGCGGTGGCCTTCGCGCGGCGCTACGCGCAGGTGGCGGTGCCCCGGCGCTTCCACACCGTGGTCACCAGCGCGGCCGGCTATCCGCTCGACAAGACGTACTACCAGACCGTCAAGGGCATGGTGGGCCCGCTCGACATCCTGGAGCCCGGCGGGGACCTGATCGTGGCGTCCGCCTGCTCGGAGGGCATGGGCTCCAAGCACTATGTGGAGGCGCAGCGGCGCCTGGTCGACCTCGGGCCCGACGGCTTCGCGGCCAGCATCGAGCACAAGTCTCACGCCGACATCGACGAGTGGCAGACCCAGATGCAGCTTCGGCCCATGCGGGTCGGCCGCGTGCGGCTCTACACCGACGGGCTCGACGCGATCACCGCGGGGCTGACCGGCGTCGAGCGCGTGACCGATCTGGCGGGCGCGGTGGCCGAGAGCATGGCGCGCCATTCTGATCCCCACGTGGCGTTCGTCCCCGAGGGACCGTACGTCGTGCCGGTCCACGAGGAGGCCTGATGCTCGACGCCGTGGTGGTGGGCGCCGGTTTCGCGGGCATGTACATGCTCCACCGGCTGCGCGGGCTGGGCTTGTCGGTGCGGGTCTACGAGGCGGGCGACGGCGTGGGGGGAACGTGGTACTGGAACCGCTACCCGGGCGCGCGCTGCGACGTCGAGAGCATGGACTACTCCTACTCCTTCTCGGAGGAATTGCAGCAGGAGTGGCGGTGGACCGAGCGCTACTCGGCCCAGCCGGAGATCCTCCGGTACGCCAACCACGTGGCCGACCGCTTCGACCTGCGGCGCGACATCCAGTTCGGCACCCGCGTGACCGCCGCGGTGTTCGACGAGGCGGCCGCGCGCTGGGCCATCGAGACCGACCGCGGCGACCGCGTCACCGCGCGGTTCTGCATCATGGCCACCGGCTGTCTCTCCGACGCGCAGGTCCCCGACTTCGAGGGACTCGAGAGCTTCGAAGGCGCGCGGTACCACACCGGCCGCTGGCCGCACGAGGGCGTGGACTTCACCGGCCGGCGGGTCGCGGTCATCGGCACCGGCTCCTCCGCCATCCAGTCGATCCCGCTCATCGCCAGGCAGGCGGCTCACGTCTACGTCTTCCAGCGCACCCCGAACTACAGCATGCCCGCCCACAACGCCCCGCTCGATCCCGACTACGAGCGCCGGGTGAAGGCCGCCTACGCCGAGTTCCGGCGTCAGGCGCGCGAGTCGCGGGTGGGCTTCGTGACCGAGCGCAGCGGCGACTCGGCCCTGGCGGTGCCCGCCGAGGAGCGCGAGCGGGAGTACGAGAAGCGCTGGAGCCGCGGCGGCCTCGGCTTCTCCGCCGCCTACACCGACCTGCTCACCAGTCAGGAAGCCAACGACACCGCCGCGGATTTCTTCCGGGCCAAGATCCGCGCCGTCGTGCGCGATCCCGCGGTCTCCGACCTGCTGTGCCCGACGAGCTACCCGCTCGGCACCAAGCGGCTGTGCGTGGACACCGACTACTACGAGACGTTCAACCGCGACAACGTCACCCTGGTGGACGTGCGCGCGCGACCGATCGAGGCGATCACCCCCAAGGGCGTGCGCACCGGCGGCGTGGAGTACGCGGTGGACGATCTCGTCTTCGCCACCGGCTTCGACGCGATGACCGGGGCCCTGCTCAACATCGACATCCGCGGCCGCGGGGGACGCCGCCTCGCCTCCGAGTGGGCCGACGGCCCGCGCACCTACCTGGGGCTGACCGTCGAAGGCTTCCCGAACCTCTTCACGATCACCGGCCCCGGCAGCCCGTCCGTGCTCAGCAACATGATCGTGTCCATCGAGCAGCACGTGGACTGGATCGCCGACTGCGTGAGCCACCTGCGCGAGCGCGGCCTCGCCACCATCGAGGCCACCGCGGAGGCCCAGGAGGCCTGGGTCCGGCACGTCAACGAGGTGGGCCACATGACGCTCTACCCGCGGGCGCCCTCGTGGTACATGGGCGCGAACATCCCGGGCAAGCCGCGCGTGTTCATGCCCTACATCGGCGGGGTCGGGGTCTACCGCCAGAAGTGCGACGAGATCGCCGCCAACAACTACGCGGGCTTCACCCTCGATGGGGTCAGGTCTTGAAATACGACATTTTTCAGGCGCAGTGAGACGCCGCGACCCCGGAAAATGTCGTATTTCAAGACCTGACCCCGGCGGTGGCGGCGCGCCAGATGCGGCGGGCGTCGCGGTCGATGTTGAGGGCGACGATGGCGGCGGCGAGCAGGAGCGCGCAGGCTAGCACGTAGGCGAGGCCGTAGCCGCCGGTGGTCTCGAAGAGCGCGCCGGCCAGCCAGGAGCCCAGCGCCGAGCCGGTCTGGTGCACCAGGAAGATCAGCCCGAAGATCGAGCTGACCGAGAAGCGCCCGTAGATGTCGGCGGTGAGCGCCGAGGTCATCGAGCCGGTGCCGGCCAGGGTGATCCCGCCCAGCATGGCCACCACCATCAGCCCGGTGGGGTTGTCGCGGATCAGGAAGAGGCCGGTGAAGATCGCGATGCGTCCGGCGTAGATCCCGGCGAGCACCGGCCGCCGTCCGAAGCGGTCCGACAGCGCGCCCAGCATCACCGTGAAGATGATGCTCGAGCCACCCAGCACGCCCAGGGCCCACGACGCGACCATCGGGGTGTAGCCGTGATCGGTCAGCATCGGGATGCCGTGCGCGGAGAGCAGGCTCATCGAGAAGCCGCAGGTGAAGAACGAGCCGGCGAGCTGCCAGAACGCCAGCGTCCTGAGCGCCTCGCTCGCGGGCACGCGCTCGATGGCCGGCGCGTGCGCTCCCGCCACCGGCGGCGCCCCGTCGGCGGTGAGGCCGATCGACTCGGGCGAATCGCGCATCAGCCAGAGGCAGAGCGGCAGCGAGACGACGAGGATCAGCCCCGCGATCACGATGTAGGTGTTTCGCCACCCGGTGGCGAGCACGAGCCACGTCACCGCGGGCACCAGCAGGCTCATGCCGGTCATCGACGCGCTGCCCAGCACCGAGAGCGCGGTGCCGCGGCGCCGGCTGAACCAGCGCGCCACCACCCCGGAGGCGATCACCGGCCCGGTGCCGGCCAGCCCGAGCGGCACCAGGACACCGTAGACCGCGGCGAACTCCCACACGTTGCGCACCATCGCGGTCAGCACCAGCGAGGCGACCAGCAGCAGCGTGCCCGCCGAGGTGACCACCCGCACGCTGAAGCGGTCGAGCGCCATGCCGGCCAGCGGCATGAACACCCCGTAGAGGAAGAGGCTCAGCGCGACCACCGCCGAGAAGCTGGCCCGATCCAGGTTGAGATCGGCCACGATCGGCTTGAGGAACGGCCCGACCGCGTGGCGCACGCCGGTGGACATGAAGGTGGTGACCGAGAAGGCCCCGACCACCCACCAGCCGTAGAAGACCTTCCGGTCGTCGCGCATGCCCACTCGACTATATCCCACCCGGCGCCTAGAAACTCGGCTTGGTGGAAAACGGCGTGAGCTGCAATTCGTGCGTCCAGCAGGAGCGGTCCTGGGTATGGAGATACCAGAACGCCTCCGCGATCTTCACCGGGTTCATGACGATCTCCGGCTGCTTCTGGGCCCGCGGCAACGCCCGGGTCCCCGGCGAGTCGATGAGCCCGTCGATGACCACGTTGGCCACGTGCACGCCGTGCTCGGAATACTCCTCGGTGAGCACCTGGGCCAGCGTGCGCATCATCACGCGCGGATAGTAGAGCGACTGGCCGGTCAGCCGCTTCCGGCCGCGAAGCGACGAGGCGTTGTTGGAGATGAGGAAGGAGCCGCCTCCGCGCTGGCGCATCGCGGGCAGCACCTCCTTGGCGACCAGGAACGGCCCGCGGCTGGCGACGTGCTGCGCGGTCTCGAAGATGTCGAGCGGCACGTGCTCGAGCAATTCCTTGTCGGGCGGCAAATCGCGCCCCTCGAGGTAGCCCGCGTTGTAGACGAGCACGTCCGGATCGCCGGCCCGCTCCCGAATGGTCGCGAACGCCTTCGCGATGGAGGCGTCCGACACCAGATCCAGCTCGACGGTCATGGCCCGGCCGCCCTGCGACGTGATGGCCTGCTCGAGCGCGGCCGCGTTCGCCGCTTTGCGGGTGGTCAGCACGGTCAGGAAGCCTTCCTTGGCGAACTTCTGGGCGATGGCGCCGCCCACGCCCCAGCGCACGCCGACGGGCAGGTGGCGGTCGTCGAGATCCTTGCCGTGGGCCAGGCGTGTGTTGCGCCCGTCCGCCTGCCACTTGGAGGTCGCGCCCACCACCACCGCGACGGGTTGACGATCCGGGCTCATCGGCTGTTCTCCTCTGCCCCGCTGGCGAAGAACTCCAGCAGCAGGCGGTTGACCTCGGGCGCGTTCTCGTAGGCCGACCAGTGGCCGGCCCGGGGGATCCGGTGCACATCGAGACCGGGAACCGCGGCCTCGATCTCGCCGATCAGCCGCGCGGCGGGACGGAACGCGGAGTCGTCGCGCTCGCCCCAGAGCAGGCGGATGCGCCCTCCGCGGCGCGACACCGCGGCCAGGTCGCCGAGCAGGGTGCCGCCCGCGCTGACCTTCCGGCTGTCGAAGCGCGTCCGGCGCACCAGATCCGCCTGGATGTCCACCGTGTCCTCGGTCACGCTGGCCTCGTCGCTCAGCATGTTCACCAGCAGGTTGTGACGGCAGATCTCGCGGAAGAGACGCTCGTCGCCGCCCGCCTCCTTGTAGGAGCGGATCGGGCGCTCGCCGAACTTCCGGGCCGGGAAGCCGCCCGGCGAGATCAGGGCGAGGTGGCTCACCCGCGGGCCGAGACGGCGGGCCATGCTCGCGGCGATCGCCGCGCCGAACGAGAAGCCGGCGAGGCGCAGCGGGGCGACGCCGGGCAACGCCTCGAGGAGCAATGCGTGCACGAGGTCGAGATACTGCGGGCCGGTGGTCTCACGCGGGACGGTGGCCGAGTCGCCGTAGGACGGATGATCGAGGGCGTGGACGGTGAAGCGCGCGGCGAGCGCGTCCACGTTGCGGATCCAGTGCTTCCACGACCCCATGCCGCCGTGGAAGAGCACCAGGTCCGGTCCGGCGCCGGAGCGGCGCACCGCCATCCGGGGCGCAAGGTCGGGGCGCACGCGACGCGCGGCTCAGCGATTGAGGTAGTGCAGCGGCAAGCCGGGCCGCGGCCACTCGAACGACACGAGCGTGCCGCCCATCGACAGCGTCGCGAACGCGGTGCGCAGGTCCTTCCCGCCGAAGCACACGTTCGTCACCATCATGTCGGGCAGGGTGTACTGCTCCACGCGGCTGCCGTCGGGCCAGACGTCGCTCACCGCGCCGGTGATGAGGGTGGCGACGCAGACGTGGCCCTCGCCGTCGACGGCGAGCGAGTCGAACATCTGGTAGCCGCCGAGCCCGGTGATCACGGTGCCCTTCTCGCCCCGATAGGGCCCGTTGGCCGACTCGATCTCGCCGGGCCCGGAGAGCCGGAACGCCCACACCCGCGCGGTCGGCGTCTCCACCACGTAGAGGGTCTTCTCGTCCGGCGACAGCCCGATGCCGTTCGGGCGCTCGAGCGGGAAGATCGCCTCGCGGATCATCGAGCCGTCCGCCTTCGCGTAGTAGACGACGCCGCGGTCGGTGTCGCGCTCGCGCGTCTTGCCCAGATCGGTGAACCAGAAGCCGCCGGCCCGGTCGAACACCAGGTCGTTCGGCCCGCGCAGGCGCTGGCCGTCGCACCGGTCGTAGAGGGTCTCGAACTTGCCGGTGTCCGGATCCACGATCTGGATGCTACCGGTCACGTAGTCCTCGGCCTGCAGCACCGGAAACAGCTTGCCCGGCCGCTCCACGAACTTGAGCCCGCCGTTGTTGGTCACGTAGATCTTGCCGCCCGGCCCCATGGCCGCGCCGTTGGGGCCGCCGCCGAGGGTGGCCACGACGTGGATCCGGCCGTCGGAGGTCACGCGCGAGAGCGTGCGCCGCTCGATCTCGACCAGGATGACCGAGCCGTCCGGCATCGCCACCGGGCCCTCCGGGAAGCGGAGACCCGAGGCGATCTGCTTGATCGCGGGCTTGCGAGTGGCCATCAGGATTGCGCCTTCTGCATGAGCGTCGCGCAGCGGTCGAGCACCGGGAGCACCTCGTCGGCCTTGGCCGAGGCCAGGTTGAAGATGAGCCGCGTCACGCCGGCGTCGCGGTAGCGCCGGATCGCGTCGACGTCTTCGGCCGCCCCGAAGATCGTGATGGGCAGCGTGGCCGGATCCCGGCCGGCCTCGACCGCGAGCTTGCGGAACTCGGGCAGCAGGCTGAGCACGTCGCCGTAGGCGGGGCGGCGCGCGTGCGGCACCCAGCCGTCGCCGTAGGCGATGGCCCGCCGCGCTCCGTACGGAAACGCGCCGCCCACGATCACCGGCGGGTGCGGCTTCTGGCGAGGCTTGGGCCACGTCATCATCGGCGGGAACTTCACGAGCTCGCCCGCGTACTCGGGCTTCGACTTCGTCCAGATCGCCTTCATGGCCTCCACGCGCTCGCGCATCACCCGGAAGCGCGACGCGAACGCGGTGCCGTGATCCGCCATCTCCTCGGCGTTCCAGCCCGCGCCGATGCCGAAGAGAAAACGCCCGCCCGAGACCTGGTCGAGACTCGCCACCGCCTTCGCGGTCTGGATCGGATCGCGCTGGACGACCAGGCACACCCCGGTGGCAACACGCAGTCTGGTCGTCGCGGCCGCGGCGGCGGCCAGCGTCACGAACGGGTCCATCACGTCGTAGTACTTCTTCGGCAGGTCGCCGCCCGCCGGGAACGCGGAGGCGCGCGACAGCGGGATGTGCGAATGCTCGGGCGCCCAGAGCGACTCGAAGCCGCGCTCCTCGAGGGCGCGGCCGAGCGCGGCGGGGCCGATCGAGTAGTCGGTGAAGAAGATCGCGCCGCCGAAATCCATGGCTCCCCTCGCTCGCGCCGCCGCTCTGACGACCGCGGCCGAATCTACCGCCGTCGGGCGGGCCGGTCAACCGTGCTACGATGCCGCCGACGCGCACTCTTCCCGGGAGGAATCCATGACGACGACGTCCCTGACTCGGCTCGCGGTGATGCTGACCGTCGGCGCGCTGTTCACGCTGCCGGCCGGCGCGGCCGCGCAGGAAACGATCCGCATCGGCTGCCCGACCAAGACCTACTTCCCGACGATCCTCGCCACCGTGGCGAAGGAGAAGGGCCTCTTCGAGAAGGAAGGCCTCCGGCCCGAGATCACCATCTACCGGGGCGGCGGGGAGACCTTCGAGGCGATCGCGGCCAATTCCGCGGATCTGGGTCCGGTGGCCGTCCCGCTGGTGGCGACGTCCCGGAAGCGGGGGGTGTTGACGAAGATCGTGGGCGGCAACGGCGACGAATGGTCGGGCTGGATCCTGGGGGTCAAGAGCGCGTCGCCGATCAAGTCGGCCAAGGAGCTCGACGGCAAGAAGGTCGGCATCACCTCCGCCGGCTCCGGGACCGACACGCTCGCGCTGTGGGCGCAGAGCGAGGCCCATGTAAACTTCCAGCGAGTAGGCGTGGGCGGCGGCGGGCTCGTGCCGAACCTGCTCAACGACAACCTGGCCGCGGCGGTGATCTACTCGCCGCTCTCGTACCAGGTCGTCTCCGAGGGCAAGGTGCGCGTGCTGATGGACTTCGCCACCGCGATGCCGCCGAACCTGATCGGGGGCTGGGCCGCCACCGAGAAGAACCTCACCGAGCGGCGGCCCTTCATCCAGAAGGGCCTGAACGCGCTCTACGGCGCGCTCGAGTACATGCGCAACAACCCCGACTACGCGATCAAGACCATCGCCTCCAACAACGAGCTGCCGATGGAGATCGCGAAGATGGAGTACGAGAAGACCTACCTGCGCCTCTCGCGCGACGGCAAGATCACGCAGGCCTCGGTGGAGAAGGCCATGGAGCTGGCCGCGGCGAGCGGCGTGAAGGACATGGCCCCGGCCGCCGAGGTGTTCATGAACCTGCCGATCACGCCGACCAAGCCCTGAGCCTGCCTGGCGAGGTGCAGCTGCAGGCGAGCCGAGCGGATATCATGCCTGGCGAGGTGCAGCCGCAGGCGAGCCGAGCGGATATCACAGGATGCGGCCCGAGCGCCTGATCGTCGCCGCCGCCGTCCTGGGCCTCCTGGCGCTCTGGGAGGCGCTGGTGCGGCTCGGCCGGATCGATCCGAGCCTCGCCCCCGCGCCGAGCACGGTGGTGGACGCGCTGATCCGCCTCGCCGGCCGGCCCGAGGTGCGCGCGAGCCTCGCGGTCACCGCGTGGGAGGTGCTGGCCGCCTTCCTGATCGCGCTGCCCACCGGCCTCCTGCTCGGCTTCCTGCTGGCCGAATTGCCGGTGCTGGGCGCGCTGTTCCGACCGCTGGTCAACTTCCTGTTCGGGGTGCCCAAGTCCATCTTCCTGCCCGTCTTCATCCTGATCTTCGGGGTGAGCATCCCGCAGAAGGTGGCCTTCGGCGTGTTCACCACCGTGTTCGTGCTGATCGTGGGCGGCATCGCGGCGGTGCAGTCGGTGCCGCGCGAGCTGATCACGGTGAGCCGCGTCTACGGGGCGACCCGCGCCCAGGTCATCCGCGAGATCTACCTGCCCGCGATGGCGCCGATCCTGCTCGAGTCCGCGCGCCTGGCCATGGTGTTCAACATCACCGCGGTGCTGCTGTGCGAGATCTACGGCGCCCGCGACGGCATCGGCTATCGCATCGCGGCGTGGGGCGAGAACCTCCAGATGCCGCAGCTCTATGCGGCGCTGGTGCTGGTGGCCGCGGCCGCGGTGGCGGTCAACGAGGCGCTGCGCGCGGTGGAGACGCGGCTCGGCGCCTGGCGTCGAGACGCGTGACCCGCGCGCTGGTGGCCGTCCGCGGGGTGTCGCAGCGCTTCGGCGCCGACGGCGCCGCGGTAACCGCGCTCGAGTCGATCGACCTCGAGATCCCCGACGGGCAGTTCGCGTCGGTGGTGGGCCCGAGCGGCTGCGGCAAGTCCACCCTGCTCTCGCTGGTGGCGGGCCTGCGCCGGCCCTCGAGCGGCACCGTGCTGTGCGACGGCGAGCCGATGACCGCGCCGATGCCGCGCAAGGTCGGCATGATCTTCCAGGAGGCCAACCTCCTGCCCTGGCTCTCCGCGGTGGACAACGTGGCCTTTCCCCTCAAGCTCCGCCGCGTGGCGAAGGCGGAGCGCCTGGCCGCGGCCCGCCGCATGCTCGAGCTGACCGGGCTCGCCGGCTTCGAGGACCGCCTGCCCCACCAGCTCTCCGGCGGCATGAAGCAGCGCGTGTCGATCGCCCGCGGGCTCGTGCAGAATCCGGCGGTGCTGCTGATGGACGAGCCCTTCGCCTCGCTAGACGAGCAGACCCGCATGGTGCTGGGCGACGAGCTGCTGCGGATCTGGTCGGAGACGCGCAAGACCGTGCTGTTCGTCACCCACAGCCTGAACGAGGCGGTGTACCTGGCCGACCGGGTGATCGTGCTGAGTGCCCGGCCCGGGCGCGTGGTGGACGACGTGGCCGTCGACCTGCCGCGCCCGCGCAGCTTCGCGATGACCACGAGCGAGCGGTTCGGTATCTTGAAGGACCGCATCTGGCAGCACATCAAGAGCGCGGAGCGGCGATGAGCTGGCCGGAGCGGCACCTGCGCCTGTGCCAGGCGCTGCTCTACGCGGCGATCCTCGCGGCGTGGGAGATCCTGCCGCGCACCGGCCTG
>DATFYA010000214.1 GCA_035315345.1 Candidatus Methylomirabilota bacterium | reverse complement strand
TTCCTCGACGCGATCAAGTTCGAGCACACCGTCTTCGCGCTGCCCTTCGCCTACGTGGCGATGGTGCTGGCCGCCGACGGCTGGCCGGGCTGGCACGTGGTCATCTGGGTGACCCTCGCGATGGTGGGCGCACGCACGCTCGCCATGAGCGTGAACCGGCTGGCCGACCGGTTCATCGATGCGGCCAACCCGCGCACCGCGCAACGCCATCTGCCGACCGGCCGGCTCACGCCCGCGCAGGTCACGACGGCCGCGACGCTCTCGGCGGGCTTGCTCCTGCTCTCGGCCTGGATGCTCAATCCGCTCTGTCTGATGCTGTCGCCGCTCGCCGTGTCGTTCCTGGTGGGCTACTCCTACACCAAGCGGTTCACCTGGCTCTCGCACTGGATCCTCGGCTTCACCGACGGGATCGCGGCCGCGGGCGGCTGGATCTCGGTGCGCGCCGCCTTCGATCCCCCGGTCTACGTGCTGTGGTTCGCGCTCACCGTCTGGATCGCCGGCTTCGATCTGATCTACGCCTGCCAGGACGTGGAATTCGACCGGCGCCACGGGCTGCACTCGGTGCCCGCCCGCTTCGGCATCGCGGCCGCGTTGACCACCGCGCGGGTGTGCCACGTGCTGACCATCGCCGCGTTCGCGCTGCTGGGCTGGATGATGGGCCTGGGACTCCTGTACTGGGCCGGCGTGCTGGTGGTCGCGGCGCTGCTCGTCTACGAGCACTCGCTGGTCTCCCCGGGCGATCTGTCGCGGCTCGACATCGCCTTCTTCAACGTCAACGGCTACATCGCGGTGATCCTCTTCTTCTCGGTGATCGGAGGCCGGCTGCGGTGACCGAGACCCTGCACGGCACCGAGAAGGCCCGCTTCGTCAGCGCGATGTTCTCGCGCATCGCGCGGCGCTACGACCTGATGAACGGGCTCATGACGCTCGGCATGCACCACGCCTGGCGGCGGTTCGCGGCCCGCCAGACCATCGCCTCGCCCGAGGGCCCCGCGCTCGATCTGGCCACCGGGACCGGCGACCTGGCCCTCGACCTGGCCGAGGTGCATCCCCATCGCGTGGTCGTCGCGGCCGACTTCGCCCTCGGCATGCTCGCGGTCGCGCGCGAGAAGATGCGCGGGATCGAGGAAGCTCGGCGCGTGCGCCTGATGGCCGCCGACGCCCTCGCCCTGCCCTTCGAGACCCGCACGTTCGCGTGCGTGACCAGCGCCTTCCTGCTGCGCAACCTGGCCGATCTCGAGCAAGGCCTGCGTGAGATGAAGCGCGTGAGCCGGCCGGGCGGGCGGGTCGTCGCGCTGGAGATCACCCAGATGCGCGCCCCCGGCTTTGCCCCGCTCTTCCGCCTCTACTTCCACCACGTGGTGCCGTGGGTGGGTCAGCTGGTCGGCGGCGACCGCGAGGCCTACACCTACCTGCCGCAATCGGTGGACCGGTTCGTGACGCCCACGGAGCTGTCGGCGGTCATGGAAAAGGTCGGCCTGCGTGGGGTGCGCTATCGCCGACTCGGGCTCGGTACCGTCACCGTCCACGTCGGCATCGCCTGACGGGCCGGGCTACCACTCGGGGCTCGAGTAGTCCTCCCAGACGCGCCGGACCACTCGGATCTGATGGGCGCGGCCGTCCTTCTGATCGAGGGCGACGATGTCGCCCGCGTTGATGCGCTCGAGGTCGGTGCTGGTCCCCTCGTCGGTCACCACCTGGGCCTCGCCGCAGAGGAGATCGGTACACGCCTCGGCCTCTCCGCGCACGCGCAGGGTACCCGCGGCCTTGTCCACCGACACGACGTGGAATCGGTTGTGCTTGAGGGAATCGGTCAGGTTGTCCGCCATGGCACCCTCCTTTCCGATTGCGAACCGTTATAGCAGAGGGCGGGCCTGGATAACAGAGGGCGGTCGCGGATAACAGAGGCCGACCCCGCCCCGGCAAGCGGTGATAGTATTTTCCACGGTTTATGGGTACCGCCGTCGGACGTATCGCCGAGACGTTCTACTCGATCCAGGGTGAGGGAGCCACCGCCGGACTGCCTGCCGTCTTCGTCCGGCTGCAGGGATGCTCGGTGGGCTGCCGCTGGTGTGACACGAAGTACTCGTGGGACCCGGCGGCCGGCCGCGAGGTGACCCTGCCCGGCCTGCTCGCCGAGGTGGCCGCCTTCCCGTGTCGCCGCGTCGTCATCACCGGCGGCGAGCCGCTCGAATCGTCGCTCTTCGCGCCACTGGCGAGCGCGCTGGCCGAGCATGGCTACGCCGTCGAGGTCGAGACGTCGGGCACGCTCGAGCCACCGCACGAGGCGCCGGAGGCCATCCAGTGGAACGTCTCGGTCAAGCTCGCCGGCTCGGGCGTGGCGGACGACCGACGCGTCAATCCGGCCGCGATCGGCGCGCTCCTCATGCGCGAGGCCTGGTGGAAGTTCGTGGTCGGCGAGCCGGCGGAGGTCGACGAGGTCCTGACTCTCGCGGCGCGCTTCGCCCTGCCCCGCGACCGCGTGCTGCTGCAGCCCGAGGGGCTGCGGGCCGAGGACCTGGCCGCGCGAACCCCCTGGCTGGTCGAGGCGTGCAAGGCGCACGGCTTCCGGTTCTCGCCCCGGCTCCACATCCTCATCTGGGGCGCCCGGCGAGGCGTGTGATGGCGAGCCCCCGCGCGGTGGTGCTCCTCTCGGGCGGGCTCGACTCGGCCACCGCCCTCGCCGTCGCGCGGGACGAGGGCTTCGAATGCTACGCGCTGTCGTTCGACTACGGGCAGCGGCACGACCGCGAGCTCGAATCGGCCCGCCGGGTCGCGGGCGCGCTTGGGGCCAAGCAGCATCTCGTGCTGCGTCTCGACCTGCGCGCGATCGGCGGGTCCGCCCTCACCGCGGACATCGCCGTGCCCAAGTCCCGCAGCGAATCCGAGATGAGCGCCGGCATCCCGGTCACCTACGTCCCCGCTCGCAACACCATCTTCCTGAGCCACGCGCTGGCCTGGGCGGAAGTGCTCGAGTCGAGTGACATCTTCATCGGCGTAAACGCGCTCGACTATTCGGGTTACCCGGATTGCCGACCCGAGTACACGGAGGCCTTCGAGCGCCTGGCCAACCTGGCGACCCGGGCCGGCGTCGAGGGCCGGATGCGACTGCGAATCCACACGCCGTTGATCGACCTGAGCAAGGCGCAGATCGTCCGGCGGGGCACCGAGCTGGGGGTGGACTTCGGTCTCACGTGGTCCTGCTATGAGCCTCAGCCGGACGGGCGCGCGTGCGGCCGCTGCGACTCCTGCCTGCTGAGACGCAAGGGCTTCAGCGAGGCGGGACTGCGCGATCCCGTCCCCACCCGGCCCTGAGCCGCGGCCGCGATCTAGCGCAACCGGCGCGCGGGCACGCCGACGTAGTCGGCCCGGGGCCGGATCAGCCGGTTGTCCGCGTACTGCTCCATGATGTGCGCGCACCAGCCCGCCACCCGTCCCACCGCGAAGATCGAGGTGCAGAAATCGGGCGGGATGCCGAGGGCGTCGTAGACCACCGCCGAGAAGAAGTCCACGTTGACCGGCAGCGTCGTCCGCGCCTTCATGGCGTCGTAGAGGCGCTCGGCCACCTCGAAGAGCTTGCCACGGCCGGTGGCCTCGGCCATCGACTTGGCCATGCCCCGGAGCACCCGGGCCCGTGCGTCATCCACCTTGTAGACGCGGTGGCCGAAGCCGGGCATGCGCGTGCGGGGATTGGCGCGATCGCGCTTGGACAGGGACGCGCGCGCCCCCATGCGCGACTCGACCAGCGCCTCGGCCCGCCCCGGCTCGCCGATCTCGAGCAGCAGGGCGAGCACGTCCTCGTTGGCCCCGCCGTGGCGCGGGCCTTTCAGGGTCGAGATGGCGGCCACCACTGCCGAGTGCAGATCCGCGACGGTGGCCACCGCGACCCGCGCCGCGAAGGTGGAGGCGTTGAACTCGTGGTCGGCGTGCAGGGTGAGGATCACGTCGAGCACGCGGGCCACCTCGGCGGACGGCTCCTTGCCGTCGAGCATGGTCAGGAAGCTGGCCGCGTGGGAGCCGTCGCGTGGGGGAGCCTCCGGCTCGCGGTCGGTGCGGATGCGCTGCCAGGCCGCCACCGCGGCGGGCACCAGGTTCATGAGCCGGTAGGCCTTGCGCAGGTTGGCCTCGGGCTCGTTGGAGCGCACGTCGGGATCGTAGGCGGCGGCCAGCGACACCGCGGTGCGCAGCGCGTCCAGCGGATGGCAGTCGCGCGGCAACCGTCGCAGCATCTCCAGCACCGGCGCCGGCAGCGGACGCGCCTCGGCCATCCGCGTCGCGAATACGGCGCGCTCGGCGGCGGTGGGCAGCTCGCCGAACCAGAGCAGGTGCGTGGTGTCCTCGAAGCTGACCGACGCGGCGAGATCCGCGATCTCGTAGCCGCGGTAGTAGAGCCGTCCCGCCTCGCCGTCCACTCGGCAGATCGCCGAGCGCGCCGCGATCACGTCCTCCAGACCGTCCTTGTAGGCCGTCGCCATGGCTTGGTCCTCCCGAGTTGATTATACTTGATTTACATTGATTAGAATAGACGGGGCAGGATATCGCCGTACGGGGCAGGCGGCGGGCTGCTAGCATGGAAAGCGTCATGGTGATGGTGGACGGCGAGGAATATCTGAGCGGGGACGAGGCGGCCGCCCTGATGGGCGTGAAGCGCGAGACGCTCTATGCGTACGTGAGCCGCGGCATGCTCAAGAGCTACCGGCAGGGCATCAAGCGACAGCGCCTGTACCGGCGATCCGAGATCGAGGCCCTCGTGCGGCTCGCCCCCTCGGCGGACGACGCCGACTCGCGGGCGACGCGCGCCACGGAAGTCCCGCTCGCGGAGAGCTGGATCCGCGAATAGGCCGGGCGGTCAGGCCTGGAAGGCGGCCAGCGCTTCCTGAAGCCGCGCGGCGTCCGGGTCGTGCGGGCTGACCGACCGGGCGAAGCGCGCCCCGCAGGGACAGATCACGGCCAGCCGCAAGCCGCCCCCCTCGAGCGGCTTGCTCGCCCCGCGTAGCACTCCGCACTCGCGATGCGTCAGCACGAAGCCCCGCAGCTCGGCGTAGAGACCCATGGCCCGCTAGAGTAACAAACCCCGGCTCAGGCGTCCGCCGCGGGCTCGCTCAGGAATGCCTGCAGCACCTTCGCGAACGCGAGGGGCGCGTCCAGCACGAGGTGGTGGTACGTCCCGGGGATCTCGACGAGCCGGGCCCGCGGCAGCCGCCGCATCATGGCGGCCGCCATGTCGCCCGGCAAGATCGGGGAGTGCTCGCCCCGCACCAGGAGAGTCGGCGCGGTGATGCGCTCGAGGAGGGCCCACCCGTCGGTCGGTCGGCGGCGCCCGTTGCAGGCCGGGTCGAAGCGATAGAGGAAGCGGCCCTCGCGCTCGGTGATGCCCTCGCGGGCGAGATGCTCGAGCAGCCGCGGCTCCGCCACCGTCTCCCTCGGCAGGAGGCGAAAGCTCCGAAGGGCCGACTCCAGCGTTGCGTGCCGCATCGGTCCCCGGTCACCCCGCCGGTGCATGGTCTGGAGCCGCTCGGCCGGAATCGACGGGCGGCTGTCGATGACGACCAGGCGGGCCACCCGCTCGGGATGCCAGGCCGCGAACGCCATCGCGTTGTGGCCGCCCATCGAATGCCCGGCCACGGTCATGCGCGCCCAGCCCATCGCGTCCATTACCCCGACCAGGTCACCGGTGAAGTCCTCGGTGGCGTAGGCCGGGATCGGCGACCACTCACTGGCTCCGTGACCGCGCTGATCGAGCGCCAGCACGTGATGGTCGGGGACGAAGGTCGGCGCCACGGCATCGAACCAATGGGCGTGCGCGGAGCCTCCGTGGAGGAAGCAGAGCGCGGGGCGACCGGGCTCGCCCCACTCCAGCGCATGGAGAGCCAGGCCGTTCACGCTGAGGGTGCGGCGACGAGCGGTTTCGCAGGCGAAGCCAGTCGGATCGATCATGCGCGGCATTGTACTCGCGAGGCGCCGCGGTGGTGACCATCTGCGTCGTCACCTGGCGGACTTTTGTCAGCCGGCCGACGCGGCCGGCGAGTATCCGAAAATCGGAAACCACCTTTTCAGTCACTTGCCTCGACGTCGGGATGGCAAGCGGGTTGCTCTCGCTTTCAGTCGTTGCTCACTTTTCTCTTGGGCCCATACCTCTCATCGAGGAATATTCGAGACCGACGAATGGACGATAGCTCGCTGCCCCGCTCGCTCTCCTGGACCTCGCTGCTGCTCTTGACCCTGCTGGCCGGATTCGCCGAGTGCGCCCTCCTCTTCCCGGACGCGGTCGTGTCCACACGCCTGGCCGCCGCCCTGTCGTGGGATGCCGCGGTGTCCGGCGAGCCGTCGCCGGAGGCGGGCGTCGAGCCCTCCGCGACACCGGCCCCGGAGGCGCAGGCCCCGACGCCGGCACCCCAGACGCCGACCGTCAGCGCGCCGGCCGAGCCGCGGGGCGAGCCGAAGGTGATCAGCGGGCGCGTGCTCGATGCGGGCACCGGCTCTCCGATTCGCGGCGCCTCCATCTGGGCGGGTCGGGTCGAGGTCGTCACCGACGCCGATGGGCGCTTCACCACCGCCCCGGTCCAGGCCGGCTTCGCGGTATGGGTGAAGGCTCCCGGTTATGAGCGCAAGAAGCTGACGACCGAGAACACCGACGTGACCGTGAAGCTCCCCGCGCATCCGATCAAGGCGGCCTATCTCACCTACTACGGCGTGGCCGACCGGGGCATCCGGCAGCGGGTGCTCGACCTGGTGGCCCGCACCGAGCTGAACGCGGTCGTCATCGACGTCAAGGGCGATCGCGGCCTGATCCCCTACCGGACCCAGGTGCAGGCCGCGCTCGATGCGGGCGCGCAGGGGCCGGTCATCATCAAGGACTTCGACGAGCAGCTCGCCGGCTGGAAGGCGCAGGGCATCTACACCATCGCCCGGATCGTCGCCTTCAAGGACAACGTCCGCGCGAACGCGCGGCCCGACCTCGCCATCATCGACACCCGCACCGGGAAGCCGTGGATCGACCGCGAGAACCTGGCCTGGGTGGACCCGTTCCGCGAAGAGAACTGGGACTACCTGATCGCGGTGGCCAAGGAAGCCGCGGCCAAGGGCTTCGACGAGATTCAGTTCGACTACGTGCGCTTCCCCACCGACGGCAAGCTGGCCGCCGCGCGCTACTCGCAGCCCAACAACGCGCAGACCCGGCTGCCCGCCATCGCCGGCTTCCTGGCCAAGGCGCGCCGCGAGCTGGGCCCGACCGGCGTGTTCCTGGCCGCCGACATCTTCGGCTACACCGCCTTCAACACCAACGATACGGACATCGGGCAGCGGATCGAGGAGCTGTCCGTGAGCCTCGACTACATGTGCCCGATGGTCTACCCCTCGGGCTACCACCTGGGCATCCCGGGCGTCCGCAACCCGGTGCAGAATCCCTACGAGATCGTGAAGGAGAGCGTGCGGCTCACCCGCCAGCGCTCGCAGAACCCGGGCGCGCAGGTCCGGCCGTGGCTGCAGGACTTCAAGGACTACGCGTTCGACAAGCGCATCTTCGGCCAGGGCGAGATCCGCGCTCAGATCAAGGGTGCCGACGACGGCGGCGCGGCCGGCTGGATGCTGTGGAACCCGAAGAACGACTACACCGGCGCGGCGCTTCGCCCGAAGACCACCGCCATCTCCAAGTCGTCGCCGTAGCCGTGCGTCGCGTGCTCGCGATCGTCCTGGTCGCCGTCTCTCTGGGCGCCGCCGTCCTGGCCTCCGCCCAGGCTCCGGCCCGCGAGCCCAACGAGCTGGGCCGGGTCATGATCCTCGAGTACCACAAGATCGACAATCCCGAGGGCCGCTGGACCCGCACCCCCGAGAACTTCAAGCGCGATCTCACCCGCCTCTGGGAGCGCGGCTACCGCCTCGTTGCCCTGACCGAATATCTCGACGGCAAGATGACCCTGCCCGCGGGCACCTCACCGGTGATCCTCACCTTCGACGACTCGTCGCCCGGCCAGTTCCGCTACATCCAGCGCGGCGCCGACTGGGTCCTCGATCCCGAGTGCGGCCTCGGCATCCTGGAAGCGTTCGCGCGCGAGCATCCGGGCTTCGGGCGCGCCGCGACGTTCTACGTGCTGCCCGGCGCCAATCCCCCCAATCGCCTCTTCAACCAGCCCGACCTCGCCACCCGCAAGCTGCAGTACCTGGCGAGCCAGGGCTACGAGATCGGCAATCACTCGCTCTGGCACGCCGAGCTCGGGCGCTATCCCGGGCCGGTCGTGCGCGACCAGTTGGCCGGCGCGCAGGAGTGGGTGCAGCGCCACGTGCCGGGTTACCGCTTCCGGACCCTCGCGCTGCCCATGGGCAGCTATCCGAAGGAGCTCGGCTGGGCGGTCTCGGGCGAAGCCAAGGCCATGGCCTACAAGCATGACGCCATCCTCATGGTGGCCGGCGGGGCGGCCCCCTCCCCGCACGCGAAGAGCTTCGATCCCCTGCACCTGCCTCGCATCCAGGCCGTCGAGAAGGATCTCGACTACTGGCTGACGTACTTCGACCGCAATCCGGGCGATCGCTACGTGAGCGACGGCGATGCCGGCACGATCACGGTGGTCAGCGGCAACGCGGGCAAGCTGGGCGCGGTGCGGGCCGCGCGGGTGATCGAGCGGAAGTAGCCTACTTGTAGAGGAGGTAGGACGCCCGTCGCTGCAGGAACGAGGCGTGGGCGGCGTCGGCCCAGGCGAGCAGCCGCCCGAAGGGATCCCCCCGCAGGAACGACCACATCGTCGAGCGATTCACCAGCAGGTTCTGGATGGCAGCCGGGTGGAACTGGGCGCCGTAGCGCTCGGTCAGCTCACGGCCCAGCGCCAGCCCCACCGAGACCGCGCGAATGGCATCGCGGTCGGTCACGCTCAGCTGCACGCCGCCGACGCTGCGTCCCGCGTAGACGCTCGAGGTCGGGGTGAAGAAGATCGGCTGGAACTGCACGCCGGCCAGACCCCGGGCATTCATGGCGTCGGCCAGCACCTGGGGATCGCTGATCCACGGAGCGCCGACGACCTCGAACGGCAGCTCGGTGCCGCGACCGACCGACAGGTTGGTGGCCTCCAGCAGCCCCACGCCGGAATACAGCAGCGCCTGTGTAGGCGTCCGGATGTTGGGCGATGGATTCACCCACGGCAGGCCGGTCTCGTCGAACCACTGCCCGCGCTGCCACCGGTCGAGCGGCACCACCGTCAGCTTGACCGGCAGCTTCCGCTCGGCCACTACCATCTGGGCGAACTCGCCGATGGTCATCCCGGTCCGCACCGGAATCGTGTGCGGGGCCGTGAATGAGCGCATGTCGGGATCCATCAGCGGCCCTTCCACGACGCTGCCCGTGATCGGATTCGGCCGGTCGAGCACCACCACCTGGATTCCGCGTCGACCGCCCTCCTCGAGGGCGTAGACCAGCGTGGTCAGGTACGTGTAGTAGCGGACGCCGACGTCCTGGATGTCGAAGACCAGCGTGTCGATGCCGTTCAGCATCTCCGGCGACGGACGACGCGTCGGCCCGTACAGGCTCCAGATCGGCAGCCCGGTGGCCGCGTCTCGGCCGTGCGGGACGTTGGCGTCGACCTGCCCGGTGATGCCGTGCTCGGGCGAGAAGAGCGCGCGCAGGCGGACCTGCGGGGCGGCGGCCAGCAGGTCCACGCCCCGGCGACCCTGACCGTCGATGCCGGTCTGGTTGGTGATCAGCCCGATCGTCCGCCCGGCCAGCAGCGCGAAGTCCTCGGCGACGAGCCGGTCGAGTCCCGTCACCGTCGGGCCCTCCGGCCGCGCGGGCGGGTCGGACGCGGGCCCCGGCGTCTGGGTCTCCACGGTCGCGGTCTCCACCGGCGGCGCCTCGCGCGGAGCGAACCGGGTGCCGACGGCCGCGCTGATGCGTCGGCGCAGCTCCGCCACGGTCCCCTTGCCGTAGGGGTGCACGCGATTGGTGAGCAGGATCATGTACACCTGGCTCGCCGGATCCATCCAGATCGCGGTGCCGGTGTAACCGGTGTGCCCGACCGAGCCCGCGGGGAAGTAGGCGCCCAGCGTACGCGAGTACGGCGAGGCGATGTCCCAGCCCAGCCCCCGCGTCGACTCGCCGATCACGTGCGGCGAGAACATGGCCCGCACCGTGGCTTCCTTCAGGTAGCGCCGCCCGCCGAGCTGCCCCCCGTTGAGCAGCATCCGGCAGAATCGCGAGAGATCGGCCGCGGTCGAGAATACGCCGGCGTGCCCGGCCACGCCGTGGAGCAGCCGCGCGTTGCCGTCGTGCACGACGCCACGCAGCGGCCCGTGCGCGTTCACCACCTCGGTGGGCGCGATGCGCTTGCGCCACGACACCGGCGGGGCGAACGCGGTGTCGCGCATGCCGAGCGGCGTGTAGAACTGCCGCTGGGCGAAGCGGTCGAGCGGCTGGCCGCTCACGCGACGCACCAGCTCGCCCAGCAGGATGAAGCCGGTGTCGCTGTAGAGGAACGTGCCGCCGGGCGGGACCGAGAGTCCGACCTTGGCCTGCAGCTCCGCCGCCTTCGGGAAGCCGCGGGTCATCGCCTCGCGCGAGGGCAGGTCGGGCAAGCCCGCCGAATGGGTGAGCAGCCGGGCCACCGTCACGTCCTGGTAGGCGGGCGTGTTGAACTCCTTCAGATAGTGGCCGAGCGGCTGGTTGAGATCGATCTTGCCCATCTCCCACAGCCGCAGCACCGAGGGCGTCGTCGCCACGACCTTGGTGAGCGAGGCGATGTCGAAGATGGTGTCGGCGGTCATCAGCTCGGGCGCCGGTACGGTGGCGCGCCAGCCGAGCACCTTGCGGTGGAGGATCTGATCGCCCTGGCCGACGAGGAGCACCGCGCCCGGCACCTCGGACGCGGCGACCGAGTCACGGACCGCATCGTCCGCGGCCTGCGTCCATCCGGTGGTCTGCGCCCGAAGCGGAGAGGAGATCGACATCACGAGCGGCACGAACAGGAGCAGGACTGCCGAAAACCGCATGGCCCCATGATACGGGCTGACCACGGGTGCCGCCGACGGAAAATGGGGCGGCCCCGTGCTAGGATTCGCCCGTGGCGCAGCGGGTGTTCGTTACCGGTGGCACGGGGTTCGTCGGCAAGAGCGTCGTTCGCGCACTTCTTGCGCAGGGATTTCTCGTCCGGCTGCTCGTGCGGCCCGGGTCCGAGCACGATCTGAAGGGATTCGAGTCGATCGATCGCGTGCCCGGCGACGTGATGAGGCCGGACGGCCTGGCTCCGAGCGTCGAGGGCTGCTCCGCGCTCGTCAATCTGGTCGGCATCATCGAGGAGCAGCGCCGCCGCGGCGTCACCTTCGAGCGGCTGCACGTGCAGGCCACGCGCAACATGGTGGCGCTGGCCCGCGCCGTCGGCATCAAGCGCTACGTGCAGATGAGCGCGCTGGGCACCCGGCCCGACGCGCGCGCCCGCTATCACCGCACGAAGTGGGAGGCCGAGGACGCGGTACGGGCAAGCGACCTGGACTGGACCATCTTCCGCCCGTCGATCATCTTCGGGCGCGGCGACGCCTTCGTCTCGATGCTCGCGCGCATGGTCAAGCGCGCGCCGATCGTTCCGGTGCTGGGGAGCGGGCGCTATCGGCTTCAACCGATTCCGGTGGAGCAGGTGGCCGACGGCTTCGCGCGGGTCCTGCGGGGGCCGGTCGGCGTGCGCCAGGCGTACGACGTGGCCGGGCCGCAGCCGGTGGCCTTCGTCGACCTGCTCGACGCGATCGGGCATGCCCTCGGCCGCACGCGCGTGCGGAAGATGCACGTGCCACTCGGCCCGGTCAAGGTCATGACCCGCGCGCTCGACTGGCTGCCGTTCTACCCGGTCTCCACGGATCAGCTCCTCATGCTCGAGGAGGAGAGCGTCGGCGATCCCTCGCGGTTCTTCGCCGACCTCGGCATCAAGCCCGAGCCCCTCGCGGTCGGGCTGCATCGCATGCTCGGCCCGTCGTGAGCGAGTGGCCGCACCACGGCGCGTTCCCCCACCAGCACGGCGACGCTCGCGGCCTCATGGAGCGCATCGAGGCCCAGCTGCGCGAGCGCATCGAGGAAGCGCTCGAGATGGCCGCGCTGAAGCTCATGGTGGATGCTCGCGCGCAGACCGGCCGGCCGGCGCCGGAGAGCACGAGCGCCGCCGATCGCGCCGAGTTCCAGACCATCAGCGGCGCCCTGCTGTCGCGTCTGCGCGAGCAATTCTCGGCAGACCTGCCCGACGACCAGCGCGCGCGCCTCACGCAGGCTGAAGCCGCGATGGCGGACCCGGCCGCCCGGTTGCTGGCCGGCCAGGTCTTCCTCGCCCGCCACCTGCCCGACTACTGGCAGCGCCTGGAGCGCTATCAGCGCGAAGACGCCGAGCGCTATCTGGCCGAGGCGCGGCGACCCGGCTGGGTCAAGCGGCTCTTCGGCGCTCCGTAGCCTCCTCCGTCTCCCGGTGAAGCTCGGCCAGCACCCAGAGGTCCTCGCACTCCTCGATCGCCCGCGCCCATTCGGCGTACCCGTCGAGCAGGGCCGTGCGGAGTCCGCTCAGGTGGTCCTCGGATCGGTCGATGCGGGCTTTCAGCTCACCCGCCATCCCGGTGCCAGTCTCGGCACTCATGCGAGCAGCGATGCGGTCTACGAGACGGTTCAGATCGTCCTGCAGCAGTCTCTCCAGGGTGTTCATCCCAGCACCTCCTGTGGGATTCATATACTAAACATGTGAGGAGTGTGACTGTCAACCACGGATGCCCCACCTGGGCTCCCCTTTGCTTGACGAGCTGAAACACTCGACGTAACATCGCAACACATGTTGCACGGGTGGCTGATCCTGTTGCTGACCCTGCCGCCGCGGCCCTCGAGCCTCCGCGTGCGCGCCTGGCGGCGCTTGCGCGCCCTCGGTGCCGTGGCCCTCAAGAGCGGCGCGTATCTGCTGCCCGACAGGGGAGACTGCTACGAACAGTTCCAGTGGCTCGCCCAGGAGATCGACCGTGACGGTGGCGACGCCACCCTGCTCCGGGTAGATCGAGTGGAGAACATGCAGCAGCCTGAGATCGTCCGCCTCTTCCAGGACGTGCGCAACGAGGACTATGCCGCCCTCGCCGACCGCTATCGCAAGCTCCTCAAGGGCCGGCGCCCACGTCTCGGTGACGAGCTCGCTCGGCTCTCCCGCGAGCTCGGCCGACTGGCCGAGATCGACTTCTTCGAGGCCTCCGGGCGCCGCGAGGTCGAGCGCGTGCGCGAGGCGGTCGAACAGCGTACTGCCAGCGCGCGCGTCCGACCGGCCGGCGCGGCGCCGCCGCTCGATCTGGCGGCGCTCAAGGGACGGCGGTGGGTCACGCGGCCGCGGCCGCACGTCGACCGGATCGCCTCGGCCTGGCTCATCAAGCGCTTCGTGGACCCGGACGCCGAATTCGCCTTTGCGCCACCCGACCAGCTGCCCGCTGATGCCATCCCCTTCGACATGGCCGGGGTCGATCTCGGCCACCAGGGCGACGACTGCACTTCGAGACGCTGCTGCGACGCACCGGCCTGCGCGACCGGAAGCTCGCGATCCTCGCCGAGATCGTCCACGAGGCCGACCTGAAGGACGAGAAATTCGCGCGCGACGAGGCCCGCGGCCTGGACCTGGTCTTGCGCGGTCTGCTCGGCGCGATCAAGGACGACCATGAAGCGCTGGTCCTGGGCATGACCTTGTTCGATGGCCTCTACGCCACGATCGGAGACCGTCCATGACGGAGCCCCGTACGACCTGGGGTCTCGTTCGCTACTTCCTCTATCTCGGCTCGCTTGGCTTCGGCGGCCCGGTGGCGCTCATCGGGTACATGCAGCGCGATCTCGTCGAGCGCCGACAATGGTTCGACCCGGCGGACTACATGAAGGGCCTGGCGCTCTCCCAGCTCGCGCCGGGCCCGCTCGCGGCGCAGCTCGCCATGTGCCTCGGCTACGCGCACGGCCGGCTGGCCGGCGCGACGCTGGTCGGCCTCGCGTTCATCGGGCCCTCACTCCTCATGACTCTCGCGCTCGGGGCGCTCTACGTGGCCTACGGCGGGTTGCCGTGGATGCAGGCCGCCTTCTACGGCGTCGGGGCCGCGGTCATCGGGATCATCGTGCGGTCCGCCTGGAAGCTGATGCGTCTCACCATGGGTCGCGATCGTCTGCTCTGGGCCGTCGCCGGGCTGATGGCCGTGGTCACCGCGTGGAGCGAGACCGAGGTGGGCAGCTTGTTCATCCTGTGCGGCGTCGTCGTGCTGCTGCTGCAGGCGCCCCCGCGCCGTCTGCTCTCGTGGGCGGGGTCGGGCCGGACGCTGCCGGCGCTGGTGCCGCTCACCGGGATGGCGGTCCCGCCGACCGCGACGGCCGCTACCGCCACCGGGCTCGCGCAGATCTTGTGGTTCTTCACGAAGGCAGGGGCCTTCGTGTTCGGCAGCGGACTTGCCATCGTGCCGTTTCTGCATGGAGGGGTCGTGATGGAGTATCGATGGCTGACCGACAAGCAGTTCCTCGACGCGGTCGCGGTGGCGATGCTGACGCCCGGACCGGTCGTGATCACGGTGGCTTTCATCGGCTATCTCGTCGCCGGGCTCTCCGGCGGCATCACGGCAGCGATCGGCGTCTTCCTGCCCACGTACCTCTTCGTCGTCGTCCCCTACCCGTGGTTCGACCGCTTCAGCGACAATCCGCAGGTCAAGGCGTTCGTGAGCGGCGTGACCGCGGCGGCGGCCGGAGCCATCGCGGGCGCCTGCGTCGTGCTGGGCCGCCGGGCCATCGTCGATCCATCCACGGCCCTGCTCGCGCTCGGAACGTTCGGCCTCCTCTGGCGTTTCAAGACTCCGGAACCCGTCCTGATCGCAGCCGCGGGCGCGATCGGGCTGCTCGTCTTCTGGCTTCGAGGCGCGCCATGAGGGCGGTGCTCGCGCTGACCGGAGCCGCGGTCGCGCTGGCTGGCGTGGTCTGGGCTCAGCCCTCGCGGGACTGGCTGACCGGGCAAACCGGCCGCGGCACCGCGCGCAGGAGCCGGCAGGAGAGCGCTCACACCTATCGGGGCGGGGCCGCGTTCGGCTGGGCGGTCCTGGAGGGCACGGCGCTCCGCGACGGCTGGGTCGAGACTCGCTTCCGGCCGGTGGACGGCCGAGAGGATCGAGCGGGAGGCGTCGTGTGGCGCTGGCGCGACGCGGACAACTACTACGTCGCGCGCGGCAATGCGCTGGAGGGCAATGTCGTCGCGTACAAGATGGTGAAGAGCCGCCGGACGGATCTCGCGCCGGCCGGATCCCCGCGTGGCGCCTACGGCGTGAAGGTGGCGGTGGCCGCGGGAGTCTGGCACACGCTCCGCGTCGACTTCACGGGCCCCGAGTTCGTCGTCACCTACGATGGCCAGGACTCTTCACGGTCCGCGACGAAACCTTCCCCGACGCGGGCTCGGTGGGGATCTGGTCCAAAGCCGACAGCACGACCGAGTTCGACCAGTTCCGGTACGAGGTCAAGCCATGAGCACGACGACCCGAATCCTTTTTGTGTGCCTCCACGGCGCGGCCAAGAGCGTGCTCGCGGCAGCCGACTGCCGGCGTCTCGCACGCGCGCGCGGTCTCGACGTCACGGCCGCCTCCGCGGGCACCGAGCCCGACGTCGCGGTAGCCCCGGGGGTCGTCCGCACGCTGCTGGCGGAAGGGCTCGACCTGAGTGATCAGCAGCCCCGCAAGGTCACGAGCGCCGACACGGCCGCGGCGTCCCGCATCGTTGCCTTCGGCTGCGACCTGCGCGACGTCGCAGCGCCCGGCGTCGCGGTCGAGCAGTGGACGGACGTGCCGCCGGTCGGCGACGACCTGCCCGCAGCTCGAGCCGTCATCCGACAACATCTCGAGCGGCTGCTGGACGAATGCGCCGCCGGAGGACCGCGCCGATGAAATGGGTGGCCCGTCGCAAGGCCCGCGTCGATCGTATCGCCTGCCCCTGGCTGATCCGACGCTTCATCGACCCGGAGGCGGAGTTCCTGTTCGTTCCCGAGGACCAGGTGATGGCCCCCGCACGGCGTGAGGGCGCCGTGCCGTTCGACGTGCCCACGGTCGAGCTCGGCCATCACGGGGACCACTGCTCCTTCGATGCCTTCATCGACACGTACCGGCTGGAAGATCCCGCGCTCGGCGTGCTGGCCCGGATCGACGCACTGTACGCGTATTGCCGGGCTGAGCGCGCGTGAGCCGAGACGCCCGCCTGGTCCTCGTCGCCAAGACCGCACGGACGTTCTGCTACGGCTTCCTGGGTGTGCTGTTCCCGCTCTATCTGGCCGAGCGGGGCATGGATGCGTGGGAGATCGGGGTGGCGGTCACACTCACCCTGCTCGCCAGCGCGGCCATGACCTTCGGGATCCGCCGGCCCGCCGAGCGCCATGGCCCGCGCGCGGCCCTCATCGCCCAGGCCGGTCTCATCGTGGTCTCGGCGCTCCTGCTGCTGGCCACCGACCATCCGTGGGTCGTCGTGGGCGCCGCCATGATCGGCAACCTCGCGGTGGGCACCGGCGAGACCGGTCCGTTCCTCACCCTCGAACAGGTCGCGGTCACGCGCGCGAGCCCCCGGGCCGAGCTGACCACCGCACTGAGCCTGTACAACCTGGCCGGCTACGCCGCGTCCGCGGTCGGGGCGGCGACCGTGACGCGCGCCGGCGGCTCACCCCGGCTCCTCTTCGCCGTGTTCCTGCTGGGCGGGCTGGTTCAGATCGCGGCCTACGCGCGGATGGCCGCGGGCGGCCCGGTCCCCGGGGGCGCCCGTTCCGCGGCGGCGATGCCCTCGCGGCCGCTCGTCCGCCGGCTGGCCGCGCTGTTCGCGCTGGATTCGCTCGCCGGCGGCTTCGTGCTGCAGAGTCTCGTCGCCTACTGGTTCTACACGCGCTTCGGGATGGGCCTGGCTGCGCTCGGATGGACGTTCTTCGGGGCGCAGGTGCTCTCGGGCCTTTCGCTGCTGCTCGCCGCTCGCCTCGCCCCGCGACTGGGCCTGGTCAAGACCATGGTGTTCTCGCATCTCATCTCGAACCTGCTGCTGATCGCGGTGGCGCTGGCCCCGTCGGCGTGGCTCGCGGTCGTCATGCTGCTGGCACGCCACCTGCTCTCCCAGATGGATGTGCCGACCCGCCAGAGCTTTCTCATGCTGGCCGTGCAGGACCACGAGCGCGAGGGCGCAGCCAGCCTCACCAATGTGAGCCGCACGCTGGCGCAATCGGTGAGCCCCGCGCTCACCGGCTGGGTGATGACCAGCGTGTCGGTCGCCGCGCCCTTCTTCCTGGGCGGCGGGCTCAAGATCGTCTACGACCTGATGCTCTACGCGACGATCCGGAAGGTCGTTCTCGATACCGGCGCCTCACGTGCGCCGGCCAGCTGAGGTCAGTCGCGCGGGCGGCCGATCATGCAGGAGATCTGGTAGCGATGGCGGGCGACCCACGCGTAGAGCCGAGGCGCCAGCACCTCGACGCCGGGGAGCCGGAACACCCCGGCCAGCCACCGCCACCCGCGGAGCCGGCGCAGGATCTCGGGGATCGCGGCGTCACCGACCAAGACATGGCCATCCGGTAGGATGAGCTGCATGGCCTGGAGACAGTCTCCTTCGGACATCCACGGATACCGAGCGCGGCGCTCAGGCGCCTGGCAAGGCAAGAACTCGAAGTAGCCCGGCACCGCGCGACCAGAGATCCAGGACACCCCGCCGCGACACAGGCCGCAGGCGCCATCGTAGATCAGGACCGCGCGCGCCCGGGCGGGGGCCTGGGCTTCCTCGACTTTGGAGCTCATGGGCGGTCATTGTACGCCTGTCGTGCGGCGGCGCTCGATCCAGGCGTGGATGGTCGCGATCAGCGTGCGCGACAGACACCAGCACGCCGCCCGCCGAAGTCAGCGATAGGCGCACGGCGGCACGTTCGTGCGCCACGGCCCCTGGGTCAGGTGCTCGCCGGGCGGGAACAAACGCAGCTGCTCGGCGGGCAGCGTCGGCCGGAGGCGGCGACCGCGCACGGTCAGGAAGTAGGCGGCCCGCATCGCGTCCACGCCGAGGCGTCGCAGGTCCTGCGCATCGCGCGGCAGCGTGCGACGGCGCTCGGCCACCAGCCGTCGCGCCGCGGTCGGGCCGATGCCCGGCACGCGCAGCAGCAGCTCGTACGGAGCGCGCTCGAGCGCAACCGGGAACTGCTCGGTGTGGGCCAGAGCCCAGGCGGTCTTCGGGTCGTGATCGAGCGCCAGGTTGCCGTCGCCACCGAACACCAGCTCCTCGAACCGGAAGCCGTACTGCCGAAGCAGGTGCTCGGCCTGGTAGAGCCGCCACTCGCGGGCCGCGGGCGCGGGCCGGAGGCCTTCCATGGGCGTGCCCTCCACCGGCTGGAAGGCGCTGAAGTGCGCGTGGTGGAGCAGGCCGCGGCCCTCGAGACCGCTCACCACGCCCAGGATCTCGCGGTCGCGCTCGCCCTGCGCGCCCACCACGAACTGCGTCGTCGTCCCCGCCGCCGCGACCCCTTCCCGTCCTTCGAGCCGCGCCTCGCGCGAGAGACGGCCGGCCAGCATGAGGTTCGGCAGAAGATCGCCCGAGTAGTCCTTCTCGCGAGCCAGGCCGCGCACCACCCCGTCGTTGGGGCCTTCGAGATTGACGGAGACACGCGTGGCCAGCCGCGTGGCCTGCACGACCTGCTCGCGCTCCGCGCCGGGCAGCAGCTTGACGTGCACGTAGCCGGCGAAGCCTTCCCGCTTCCTCAAAATCTCGATCGCGGCCAGCATGCGATCGACCGCCCGCGACGCGCGGCCGGGCACGCCCGAGGTGAGGAAGAGCCCCTGGGCGACTCCGGCGCGATGCGACTCCATGAACGTCCGCGCCACCTCCTCCGGCGAGAGCGCGGTCCGCTTCACGCGCCCGCCACAGAACGTCGGGCAGTAGCCGCAGGACAGCGAGCAGGCGTTCGTCTGCATCACGCGCATGAGCGTCGTGGATCCGCCACCGGGCAGGCGGACCGGCCGGATGCCCACCGGGCCGTCGCTCAGTCGCGCGCGGACCGGAAGGCCGGTCTCCCGATCATCGGCGGCGGCGTCGGCCAGGATCCGGAAGCGTTGCGCGCGGTCCATGCGATATACTAAACACAAGTTGAGCTAGACGGCAAGCACGTCCACCTGCGCTAGAATGGCCGGCCATGAGAGCGAGACGAGCGCTGACGATCGGGCTCACCGCCGCTCTCGCCGCGTGCGCGCGCGTTCCGGGTCAAGAGGTGCCGGACGTCCGGACACCGCCAGCCGTGGTCAACGAGATGCTGAGGCTAGCCAACGTAACTACCGATGACGTCGTCTATGATCTGGGATCGGGCGATGGCCGTATCGTCATCGCCGCCGCGAAGGACCGGGGTGCCCGCGGGGTCGGCTACGAGATCGATCCCACGCTGGCGAAGCAGGCCACCGACCGCGCCCGCGGCCTGGGGCTGAGCGACCGGGTCACGTTCCACCAGGGGGATTTGTTCCAGGCCGATCTGCGCCCGGCCACCGTCGTGACGCTCTACCTGGGGAACGAGCTGAACCGCCGGCTGCGCCTGAAGCTCCTCAGCGAGCTCCGCCCTGGCTCGCGAGTCGTATCGCACAACTTCGGGATGGCGGACTGGGTTCCGACGCAGACGATGCAAGTGTCGAGCAGCCAGGGCACCCACACGCTGTACTTGTGGGTGGTGCCCGCGAGGTAACGCGGGCGGTCGAGCACCCCCTCACCCTGCCCTCCCCCCCCGGAGGGGGAGAGGGAGAGGGAGAGAGGGCGGATCAGACGCCGGTGACGACCTTGAGGGAGTCGCGGAGCACGGAGACGAGGCGGTCGACCTGCTCCTCACTCACCACCAGCGGCGGCGCGAAGAAGACGTGCTCGAGCCGCGCGCGCGTGATCACCCCGCGCTTGGTCATCTCGGCGAGCACCCGCGGCCCCACCTTCTTGTCGGCGCCGAAGGGTGCCTTGGTGCCACGATCTTCGACCAGCTCCACCGCGGCCAGCAGGCCCTTGCCGCCGCGGATGTCGCCCACGTGCTTGTGGTCGCCGAGCGCCTGCTGCAGGCCCTTGTGCAGCCGCGTGCCCATGGCCGCCGCCCGCTCCCACAGCCGCTCCCGTTCCATGATCTCGAGGTTCTTGATGCCGACCGCGCAGCAGGTCGGGTGCCCCGAGTACGTGTAGGCGTGCATCCACTTGTCCTCGGGCTTGACGTCGTCCATCGCCTGCTTGATCGCCTTCGAGACCATGATGCCGCCCAGCGGCAGATAGCCCGACGACACGCCCTTGGCGAAGGAGACGATGTCCGGCAGCACGTTCCAGTGCTCGAGGGCGAACCACTTGCCGGTGCGGCAGAAGCCGGTGATGACCTCGTCGGCGATGAACAGCACGTCGTGCTTGTCGCAGACCTGGCGCACCAGCGGGAAGTAGTCGTCGGTGGGATAGAGCACCCCGCCGCCGCCGTGGATCGGCTCGGCGATGAAGGCGGCCACCGTGTCCGCCCCCTCGCGCACGATCGCCTCTTCCAAAAGACGCGCGGCAGTTTGCCCCGCGGTCTCTCCCGGCTTGGCGCCCTCCTGTCGGTACGGATAACACGTTGGAATATGCACGAAGTTCGGCACCCGCGGCTCGAACATCTTCCAGTACGGCGACATGCCGGTGGCGCTCATCGCCTGCAGCGTCACCCCATGGTAGGCCAGCGACCGCGCGATGATCTTGACCTTGTCCGGCTTGCCCCGAGTCTTCCAGTAGAAGCGCGCGGTCTTGAACGCCGACTCGTTGGACTCGGCGCCCCCCGAGGTGAAGAACACGCCCTGCATGTTCTTGTAGGCAATCGTCATCAGCTTGGAGGCCAGCTCGATCGCCGGGATGTTCGACGAGCCCGAGTAGGCCGAGAAGTAGGCCAGCTCGCGGATCTGGTTGGCCGCCGCGTCCGCCAGCTCGGTGCGCCCGTGGCCCACGTTGACGTTCCAGAGCCCGGCCAGACCGTCGATGTACTCGCGGCCCTGCACGTCGGTCAGCACGGCGCCGCGGCCGCGCACGTAGACCATCGGCTCCAGGTGATCGCTCGGATGATGCAGCGGATGGATCAGATGATCCTGGTCGTCCTTGATGAGCTGTGCGGCCTCGACCGGCATGGGTGCCTCCTACGGGCTCGGCTGGTGGTAGATGGATGTGCCGGGCGCGTGCGCCCGGTAGTCCCCGCCCGGAATCGGCACGCCGCGATCGAGTGGGCCGATGTACCAGTAGATCCACGCGGCCATCTCGCGGTCGTCCGCGGTCCGGACGGCAACCTCCCGGCGATGATACTGGGGTCCCTCGACCGAGTCCAGCCTCGACCACAGCGCGGTCTCGGTCACACGGTACACCTCGCCGCGGAGCGCGCCGTCGCGGTCCGCCACCGCGCCGGGATACGAGCCCAGGTCGATGATCCGCCCCGTCACCTGGCCCGGGCCAACGAACAGCGCGCGGCCGTCGAGCAGGTGATGCAGACGGAATCCCCGCATCAGCGTGCCGTAGGTGAAGAGCAGGTCGGTGGGTGGCGTGACGGGGCGGGGGCTACGGGCGGCGCGGCTCGCTCTTCCCGGCGTCTCGCTCCTCACGGGAGCACCCGGCGGCAGCCGCTCAGGTCCGGATGCCGAAGCGCGGGAGGATCCAGCGATTGAGCGCGAACCAGGCGATCAGCACCACCACGACGATGACGGCGGATTCCACGGTCTAGGACTCCGCCTTCTCGTCGCCCACCGCCTGCAGCACCGCGCCCAGGAAATCCCGCTCGGGGATCGCGCCCTCGAAGCCGACCTTGTCGTTGATGACGATCTTGGGCACCGCCATCACCTGGTAGCGCTGCGACAGCTCCGGGAACTCGTTGGCCTCGATGCACTCGGCCCGAACCTTCGGAGACGCGATCGCCATGTGGTGCGCCAGGCGCACGGCCCGGGGGCAGTGCGGTCAGGTGGGCGTCGCGAAGACCTTGATCGTGACGTCCTCGGTGAGCCCCGCGAGCGCGGCCTTGGTGGCGTCGCTCAGCCCGGCGTCCCCGGTGGACACCGCGATGATGGAGTCGATCAGGTTGGAGAACTCGTAGCCGGCCGGCATGCCCAGGAAGCGGATGCCGTAGTCCTGGGCCCCCTCGACCACCACCGCCGGAGACTCGGTGATGCGGTAGGCGGCCGCCTGGTCGCGCTCGATGTGCGGATTGAGCACGGTCACCGACAGCTGGTCGGAGAGCGCCGCGACCTCGCGAATGAGGGCCACCGTCTGGCCGTTGTGCTCGCCCCCCAGCTCCGAGGCGAACACGGTCAGCTTGACCGGCCCGCCGATGCGCTCGAACTCCTGCTTGACCGCCGCCTCGTCCTTCGCCGAGAGGAATGCCATGCCTGGAGTATACCGACTTACTTCGGGGCGCCCCGGACGATTTCCAGCATGCGGCGATACCCCGAGGGATCGATGCGCGCGTCGATGAGCGCGGGGCCATGCCCGGTCTGCGCCCCGATCAGGGCCTGGCGCAGGCTCGCCTCGTCGGTGGCCGTGAAGGCGCGCAGGCCGAAGGCCCGGGCCAGCGCCGGGAGGTCCGGGCCCGCGTAGCGCAGCGAGACGCCCTCGAAGCCCTTCTGCTCCTGCTTGACCTCGATCAGCGACAGCGCCAGGTCGTTGAACACCACGATGAGGATCGGCAGGCGCAGCCGCGCCACCGTCTCCAGCTCCGCCGCCACCATCATGAGGCCGCCGTCGCCGGTGAAGCACACCACGCGCCGGTCCGGGTGGACGAGCTGCGCCGCGATGGCCGCGGGCAACGCGAAGCCCATGGTGGCGAGCCCGTTCGAGATCAGCAGCTCGCCCGGCTCCAGAGCGTGCCAGTACGCGGTCGCCGGGAACATGTGCGCGCCCGCGTCCACGCTGGCGATGCTGCCGGCGGCGGTCAGCTCGCGCGTCACCTGTGCGACCCGATGCGGGGCCAGCCCGTCCACCGGCACCTCGAGCGCGGTCAGGCGCTCGCGTCGGATCCGGTCCACCGCGGCCACGTCCCAGTCGGATTCGGTCCCCTGCGGAATGAGTCGCGGCGCCAGGTCCTCCAGGATCGCGGCCAGGTCGCCCACCACCTCGAGCGCCGGGGTGAAGTACGCGCCTCCGCCCGGCGCGCGGAGCCGCGGCTCGGCGGCGGCACCGCGAGTCAGGCTCAGCACCGGCGCCGAGTACGACCAGCGCCGGGGAATCAGCTCGACGGTGTCGAGGCCGAAAGCGATGATCAGGTCCGCCCGCTTCACGAGCGGCTCCTCGAGCGCGCCGCCCGTGAAGATGCCGAGGGCCAGCGGATGCGGGTCGGGAATGGCGCCCTTGGCCTTGTACGTGGTCAGCACCGGCGCGGGCAGCGCCTCCGCGAAGGCCTGCAGCCATTTCGCGTCGGCCGGGCGGCAGCCGAGCCCGGCGATGACGAGCGGGCGCTTGGCCGCGCGAATCATGCCGGCCGCCTGCTCCACCTGCGCCTCCTCGGGCGCCGGCAACGGCGCGCGCGTGACGGACGTCGCCAGGGGGACGGCGTGCTGCCCGGCGACGTCGGCCGGCAAATCCAGGTGCACCGGTCCGCGCGGCTCGGCCAGGGCCAGCTGCACGGCATGGGCGATCCAGTGCGCCGCCGAATCGGCGCTGACCGTGAGCGTGCCCTTGGTGATGGGACCGACGTGGCTGCTGTGGTCCAGGTACTGGTGCGACGCGAACTCGAGCACCCCGGCCGGGTGGCGATCGCTGATGTAGATCAGCGGCGAGCGATCGAGTAGCGCGTGGGCCAGCCCGGTGGCGCTGGCCGTGACCCCGGGGCCGAGCGTGGACAGCACCGCGCCCGGCCGGCCGGTCAGGTCGCCGGTCACCGCGGCCATGATGCAGGCGGCCCACTCCTGATGGCAGAGCACGAAGGGCAGCCCACGCGCCCGGGCGGCCTCGAGGACTTCCAGATTGGACCCGCCACCCGGCACCCCGAAGATCCGGGGCACCTGGGCCCGCACGAGCCCGTCCACCAGGAGAGCGGCGACGGTCGGCATCCGGGGTCCTGGGCGCGGCTCGCGCCGGGCCGTCGCGCGGCTAGCCTCCCGCGAGACGCGTGAAGACCGGCTCCATGCGCTCGAGGGCCTTGCGGAGGTTGGCCTCGGCGCTGGCGTACGACAGCCGGAGGTACCCCTCGCCGTATTGCCCGAACGCGGAGCCGCCCAGCACCGCGACGCCGGCCTCCTTCAGCAGAATTTCCGCGATCTCGGCGGAAGGACGCTTCAGCGCCTTCACGTTGGGGAACACGTAGAAGGCCCCCCGCGGCAACCGGCACGACACGCCGGGTAGCCGATTGAGGCCGGCCACCAGCACGTCGCGGCGGCGCTTGAACTCGGCCACCATCTCGGTCACCGGCGTCTGATCCCCCTGCAGCGCCGCGATGCCCGCGTGCTGGGTGAACGAGGCGGTGCACGAGTTGGAGTTCACCATGAGCCGGGTCACGTGCTCGGCCAGGGCCACCGGCATCACCCCGTAGCCGAGGCGCCAGCCGGTCATGGCGTACGCCTTGGAGAACCCGTCGAGGATGATGACCAGGTCCTTCATGCCCGGAAAGCGGGTGATCGACGCGAACTCGCCCTCGTAGCGGAAGGCCTTGTAGATCTCGTCGGACAGCACAGGGATGCGGTAGGTCTTGGCGATCTCCGCGATGCGCCCGAGCTGATCGGGCTCCAGCACGCCGCCGGTCGGGTTCTGCGGCGAGTTGATGACGATCAGCTTCGTCTTGCGGGAGACGCTCTTCTCCAGCACGTCGAGGTCGAAGCCGAAGCCACTCTCCTCGCGCAGGGGGATCGGCACCGGCTTGCCGCCCACGAAGTTGATCACCGATTCGTAGATGGGAAAGCCGGGATTGGGATGCACCACCTCGTCGCCCGGGTTGATGAGCGCGGTGATGACGAAGTACATGATGGGCTTCGCGCCGGGCGTCACCACGATCTCATCGGCAGTGATCGGGATGCTGCGCGTGCCCTCCACGTCCTTCACGATGGCCTCGCGCAGCTCCGGCAGGCCGGCGGCGGGGCCATAGTGGGTCGCGCCGCTGTCCAGCGCCCGCTTGGCCGCCTCGCGGATGTGCTTCGGCGTGTCGAAGTCCGGCTCGCCGATCTCGAGGTGGATGATCTCCTTGCCCTGCCGCTCGAGGGCCTTCGCCCGCGCCAGCACCTCGAACGCCGATTCCGTGCCCAGACGTGACATCCGCTCCGCAAAGTCCATGGTGGCGCCGATTATACTCGACCGCGTGGAGTTCGTGGAGATCGCCGCGGGCTGGTTCTGGATGGGGTGGGACGCGGGACACCCGGGTGAGCGCCCGCGACACCGCGTGTGGGTCGATGCCTTCGCGATCGCGCGGTCGCCGGTGACCAATCGCGAGTACGCGGCGGCGGTCGACGCCGGTCAGGCCATGCCGCCCGCGTGGTGGACAGACGCGCGCTTGCGCGATCCGGAACAGCCGGTGGTCGGCGTGAGCTGGCTCGAGGCCACCCGCTTTGGCGAGTGGCTCTCGCGTCGCGACGGCCGCCACTACCGGCTGCCGAGCGAGGCGGAGTGGGAGATGGCCGCGCGCGGCGGGCGCGACGACGCGCGCTTCCCCTGGGGCGACGAGCGACCGCCCGCGGCGCGCTTCGACCGGCCACCGCGCCCCGTCGACACGCCGGCCAACCCGCTCGGCCTGGTGGCCCTTTCGGGCGTGTGTCACGAGTGGTGTCTGGACTGGGAGGACGAGACCTACTACGCGCGCTCCCCCACCCACAATCCACGCGGCCCCGAGACCGGCACGCGTCGGGTCTCGCGCGGCGGCGCCTGGCGGCACCAGGACCCGTGGAGCCCGGTGGCGCATCGCTCGTCACTGCCGCCGGCGCTGCGCTACTCCGACTACGGGTTCCGGCTGGCTCGCGAGCCGGACTGAGCGCGGTCGGCGGCCGTCACCGCCAGTGACTCCGCGCGAGGCAGCCAGTACCGCATGTCCATCGCGCGCAGCATCTCGAGCGCGCGAGCGGCGTGCTCCCGGGCCGGCACCGCGTCACGGGCGCTCTCCGCGAGGATGGCCCGCCCGAGGTGGCACAGCGCCTCGACCGGGCGCAGGCCGAGCGCCCGGGCGGCGTCGAGCGCAGCCTCGTAGCTCTTCGCGTCAGCGGTCGCCGCGGCGAGCATTCGCAGGGCGCCGGCCGCGGACCCGCGCTCTCCCTGCTCGCTGGCCAGCCGGTACGCATCGGTTGCCGCGGCCACCGCCTCGTCGGCGCGTCCGGCCAGCCGGTAGGCCTCGGCCATCCACGTGAGGCGCTGCGCTTGACGGCTCAGGATGTTCAGCGCAGTGCCGCGTTGCACTCCCTCCTCGATCATCGCCAGGCCGCCGCCGCCCGGCTCCTGCCGGCACTGCACGATCCCGCGCGCGCACAGCAGCATCGGGAGCCACGCGGTCAGATCCATCTCGCGCGCGAACGCGATGCCGCGCTCGAGCATCGGCGCCGCCTCGTCCAGATAGCCGCGCGTCAACAGGACGACGCCGAGGGTCATCTGGCTGCCCGCGGTGCTCCACGGATGATCCGCGTCCTGCGCGATCGCGAGCGCGTCGCGGGCGCACGCGATGGCCTCGTCGAACTCGCCCACGTCGGCGAGCGACGCGGCCAGCCACATGCGCGCCGCGACTGACACGAGCCCGGCCATGCCCCAGCGCTCCCGGCGGAGCGGCCCGTCCACCGCGGCCACCGCGCGGCGGAGATGGCGCTGCGCCGTCTGATGGTCGCCGAGCACGTGGTGGGCCTGGCCGAGCCCGAAGTTGGCCGCGATCTGCAGCGGGTCGTCACCGAGCGCCTCGCCGATCTCGAGCGCCCGATGGGCCGCGCGGATCGCGTCGGTCTGCTGGCCGATCGTGTAGTAGGACTGCGTGAGGTACGCGGAGATCCAGCCCAGCCGTCGCAGGTCGCCCGCGGCCTCGGCCCGCTCCTCGGCGGCTCGCAGGTGCGCCAGCGTGCGGGTGAATTCCCCCAGCGGCGCCAGGGAGGCCCGCAGATCGAAGACGAGATCGATCGCGGTGGGGATCGCGTCCTCGCGGGGGCCGTCGGCCTCGAGGATCTCGAGGGCCTGCTCGTAGAAGCCCACCGCCTCCCGGTGGGCGGAGCGCGCGGCCGCCCGGGCCCCGGCCTGCCGGAGATACTCCACCGCCCGGTCGCGCAGCCCGCCGCGGAGGGCGTGGTAGGCGAGCCGCTCCACGTGCTCGCCGAGGCGGCTCGGGTAGAGCCGCTCGATGGCGGCCACGATGCGCGCGTGCAGTCCCCGGCGCGTCTCGTGCAGCAGGCTGCCGTAGGCCACGTCGTGGGTCAGCGCGTGCTTGAACGTGTACTCGATCTCGGGAAAGAAGCTCGCCTCGTGGAGCAGCTCGCCGGCCTGCAGCTGGCCGAGGCCGGCGCGCAGCGCCTCCTCGGGCAGGTCGGCGATCGCCTCCAGCACCGGATACGGCACGTCCTTGCCGATGACCGAAGCGGACTGCAGCACGTGCTTCGCCTCGGCGCTGAGCCGGTCGATGCGCGCGGCCAGCACCGCCTGCACGCTGCGCGGCACGTCGATGGCCTCCAGCGGCTGCGCGAGCCGCCGCGCTCCCGGCTCGCCGAGCAGCGCCTGCGTCTCGGCGAGGGCGCGCACGCTCTCCTCGAGGAAGAGCGGGTTGCCGTCGGTCCGCTCGACCAGCACGCCCTTCAGCGGCTCCAGCGCGGGATCCGGGCCGAGCAGGCCGTCCAGGAGGGCGCGAGCCGTCCCGGACGGGAACGGATCGATCCGCAGCTGGACGTAGCCGGCGCGGCTGCCCCAGTGATGGTGGTACTCCGGCCGATAGGCGACGACCATCAGCAGGCGGGCACCCGAGAGCCGCTCCACGAGCCGGTCGAGCAGGGTCTGCGTCTCCTCGTCGATGCGCTGCAGGTCCTCGATGATCAGCACCACCGGCTGGCGCCGGGTCTCCGCCAGGATCACGCTCGCCACCGCCTCCTGGATGCGACGGCGTCGCTGCGGCGGGTCCAGCGCGCGCCAGGCCGGATCGTCGGGCTCCAGATCGGCCAGCGCGAGCAGGGCCGGCACCGCCGGCTCCAGGCCCCGGTCGAGCGCCCGCGTCTTGCTCGCGATCTTCTCGCGCATCGCCCGCGCGTCGTCGCCGGGCTCGATCCCCACGTAGCGACGGAGCGCGTCCACCACCGGCAGCCAGGACGGCGTCTTCCGGTACACGATGGGCCGGCCCTCGAGCACGAGGGCCTCGGCCATCCACGGCCCGTCGGCGAACTCGCGGATGACCCGCGACTTGCCCACCCCGGGCTCGCCGACCAGCGCCACCAGCCGGCCCTCGCCGGTGCGCGCGCGCTGGAGCGCCTGGCGCAGGTGCCCCAGCTCCGCCTCGCGGCCGATGAAGCGGGAGAGCCCGCGCACCGTCGCGGCCTGCAGCCGGTGGCGCGCCGGTCCCGGGCCGATCAGCTCGCGGACGGCCACCGGCTCCGCGATTCCCTTCACCGCGACCGGCGCGAGCGGCTTCGCCTCGAGAAAGCCCTCGGCCAGCCGCGCGGTCTCCGCGGTCAGCAGCGTGCTCCCGGGCCGCGCGAGCCGCTCCATCTGCGCGGCGAGGTAGGTGGTCTGGCCCACCGCGGTGTAGTCCATGTGCAGATCGCCGCCCACGGAGCGCACGACCACCTCGCCGGAGTTGAGCCCGATGCGGAGCTGCACGTCGTGGCCGTGAGGCCGGCCCAGGTCCTCGGTGAGCCGGCGGGCCCGGTCGTGCATCCGCAGCGCGGCGTACACGGCGCGCATGGCGTGGTTCTCGTGCGCCACCGGCGCCCCGAAGATCGCCATGACCCCGTCGCCCAGCACCTGGGTCACGGTGCCCTCGTAGCGGTGCACGGCGTCCATCATCAGCGCCAGCACCGGGTCGAGCAGTCGCCGCGCATCCTCGGGATCGCGATGGGCCAGCAGCTCGAGCGAGCCCTTCACGTCGGCGTACAGCACGGTGACCTGCTTGCGCTCGCCGCCCTCCCCCGCCGCGCGCTGGGCCACGACCTTCTCGGCCAGGTGCGGCGGCGAGCGGTCCGCGGCCGCCATATCCCCGGCGGCGATCGGCTGACCGCAGCCGCCACAGAAGCGCGCGCCGGGGTCGCGCACGAAGCCGCAGCGCGGGCACGCCGACGGCAGCGCCTGGCCGCACTCGACGCAGAAGCGGTGGCTGGACGGATTCTCGGTGCGGCAGCGCGGGCAGGCCACCGAGCCGTCGGGGGATCGCGCGTCGGTCCCGGTCATCGTCTAGTCCATCTCGATGCGCCCGAGGCCGGCGCGGAGCCGCTCGAGCTGCGCCTCCGCGTCGGCGCACACCTGCGCCAGCAGCTCGTGTCCGGACCGCGGCCCGCCGGGCGCCCCGATGATCCGCGCGAACTCTCGGGCCGAGGCGCCCTCGAACCAGCCGCCCAGGCGCCCCCGCACGAGCGCGGCGTATCGCGCGACGGAAGCCCCGTCGCGCAGGTCGTCCGGCGCCGCCTCGCTGCGCCAGTCGTCCGAGAAGCGGGCCGTGTCCATGCCGTCGGCGTAGCATTGGCCCAGGCGGAAGAGTCGGAACGCGACGTCGCGGATTCGGCCGTCCCCCGTCGGCGCCTCCCGGTCCATCCCGCTCTCGGGCACGCCGCGGATCAACCGCTCACCCGTGCCCAGCAGGTCGTCGAGACGGCGCCCGAGGGTAGCCGGATCGAGCCGGCTCACCGACCGCTGAAGGTCACCGGCTGCTTCTTGGCGAACGCCACCACCCCGTTGCGGAAGTCCTCGGTGTGCCCGCTCGCCGCGATGGCCTGCGCCTCCAGCTCCATCTGGGTCTCGAGGCTCTCCTGGGTGGACTGGTGGAAGAGGAGCTTGGCCCGGCCGAAGGCCTGGGTCGGCCCCTGCGCCAGCTCGCGCGCGAGCGCGCCGACCGCGCCCGAGAACTCGGCGTCGGGGTGCACGCGGTTGACCAGCCCCCACTCCATCGCCTCGCGCGCGGAGAGCACGCGATTGGTGTAGTGCAGCTCGAGCGCCCGGCGCAGGCCGATCATGCGCGGCAGGAAGTACGACGACGAGCCGTCGGGCGAGGCGGCGATCTTCGAATAGGCCATCGTGAACCTCGTGGACTCCGCCGCCACCACCAGGTCCCCGGCCAGCGCGAGGCTCATCCCGCCGCCCGCCGCGATCCCGTTGACCGCCATGATCACCGGCTTCATGGTGCGCGCCAGCCTCGACACCGCGCCGTGCAGGTAGGTGGTCAGCTCCTTCACGAGGATCCCGATGCGCTCCGGGTTGTCGGCGAAGTCCTTCACATCGCCGCCCGCGCAGAACGCCTTCCCCGCCCCGGTGATCACGATGCACCGCACCGCCCGATCCTCGTCCGCCTCCAGCGCGGCCTGGAACAGCTCGCGCCCCAGCGTCAGATTCAACGCGTTGTACGCCTCCGGACGATTCAACGTGATCCTCCCGACCCCCTCCTTCACCTCATACAGAACCGTCTGATAGCCCATGTGGACTCTCCCTTAGTGGGAATCGCGAGTGCACCCGTCGCGGCCCACCGACCGGAGCGGGGTAGGGTCGGCGGGGGCGCCCTCCCCGGGACCGTGTCTTCTGCGCGCTATCGAAGCCGGCCAGGCCCTTCTCGTGGCCCGACCGTATCGCCAAAACGAGTTGCGAGTCAGCGTGTCCCGGGGAGGGCGCCCCCGCCGACCCTGCCCCGCGTCGACCGGACGCCGCGCACCGGATACTACCTGCGATCGCCCACGCGGTGAAGCTTGAGCAGATTGGTCGTCCCCGTCACCCACATCGGCGCGCCCGAGATGATCACGATGACGTCGTTGTTCCGCACCGTCCCGTCGCCGAGCAGCGTGTCCTCCACCTCCTGGATCATCTCGTCGGTGGTCTCGACCTTGTGCACCAGCCGCGAGGACACGCCCCAGAAGAGCCCGAGCCGCCGCTGCACCTCCGAGTACGGGGTCAGGGCGATGATCGGCACCTCGGGCCGGTCCTGCGAGATGAGCCGCGCGCTGAAGCCGGACTGGGTGAAGGCGACGATGGCGCGGGCGCGGAGCCGCCGCGCGGCCTGGCAGGCCGCCTCCGCCACCGCCTCCGGGAAGCCGTAGGCCTCGGGCCGGGGCCAGGCGACACTCGCCACCGGCGCGGCGCGCTCCGCGCGCTCCGCGATGCGCGCCATCATCTCCACCGTCTCGACCGGGAAGCGTCCGGTCGCGGTCTCGGCCGAGAGCATGATCGCGTCCGCGCCGTCGAAGATGGCGGTGGCCACGTCGCTCACCTCGGCCCGGGTGGGCCGCGAGTGCGTGACCATGGACTCGAGCATCTGGGTGGCCACGATCACCGGCACCTTCGCCTGCCGCGCCTGGCGGATGACGTCCTTCTGGATGACCGGCACCTCCTCGAGCGGCACCTCCACCCCGAGGTCCCCCCGCGCCACCATCACCGCGTCGACCAGCGGCAGCAGCCCCTGGAGGTTGGCCACGATCTCCGCGCGCTCGAGCTTCGCCACGATCGGCATGTTCGCGCCCTGATCGTGGAGGAACTTGCGCACCTCCTGGATGTCGGTGGCCGAGCGCACGAACGAGACCGCCACGTAGTCCACCGCGTGCTCGATGCCGAAGCGCAGGTCCTCGCGGTCCTTGAGGGCCAGGCAAGACACCGGCACCGGCAGGCGCGGGAACGACACGCCCTTGTGGTCGGAGACGACGCCGCCCGAGACTATACGACAGCGCACGTCGCCCTCTTCCACCTTGTCGACGGTGAGCTGGATCATGCCGTCGTCCATCCAGACCGCGTCGCCGGGACGCAGCGCGGCCAGGAACTCCGGATGGTTGAGCGAGCTGCGGGAGGCGGTGCCCTTCACGCCGCGCGCGGTCAGGGTGAACTCCTCGCCGGTCACCAGCGAGGCCTGCCCACCCACGAAGGTACCCAGCCGTACCTTGGGCCCCTGGAGATCCTGCAGGATCGTGACCGGCCGGCCCCACCGCGTCTCCCCCGCGCGGATGGCCTGGATCACCTCCGCGTGCTCGGCGTGCGTGCCGTGCGAGAAGTTGAGCCGCGCCACGTCCATGCCGGCGGCCACCAGCCGGTCGAGCGTCTCGGGGCGGGAGCTCGCCGGGCCGATCGTGCAGACGATCTTGGTGCGTCTCACGAGGCCTTCAGGGAGCGGGCGAGATACTGGCCGGTGAACGAGCGCTCCTGGCGGGCGACGTCTTCGGGCGTGCCGGTGGCGATGACCTTGCCGCCCTCGTTGCCGCCCTCGGGCCCGAGGTCGATGATCCAGTCCGCGGTCTTGATCACCTCCATGTTGTGCTCGATGATCACCACCGTGTTGCCCTGGTCCACCAGCTGGTTGAGCACCTCCAGCAGTCGGCGAATGTCCGCGAAGTGCAGCCCGGTGGTGGGCTCGTCCAGGATGTAGAGCGTGCGGCCGGTGGCCCGCCGGCTCAGCTCGGTGGCCAGCTTCACCCGCTGCGCCTCGCCTCCGGAGAGCGTGGTGGCGGCCTGGCCGAGCCGGATGTAGTCCAGCCCCACGTCGTGCAGGGTCTGGAGCTTCTGCTTGATGGACGGTACCGGCTCGAAGAAGGCGAGCGCCTCCGCCACCGTCATCTCCAGGATGTCGGCGATGTTCTTGCCCTTGTAGCGCACCTCGAGCGTCTCGCGGTTGTAGCGCTTCCCCCGGCAGACCTCGCACGTCACGTACACGTCGGGCAGGAAGTGCATCTCGATCTTCACGAGCCCGTCACCCTGACAGGCCTCGCAGCGGCCGCCCTTGACGTTGAACGAGAAGCGCCCGGGCTGGTAGCCGCGCACCCGCGCGTCCGGCGTGCGGGCCAGCAGGGTCCGGATCAAGGTGAACACGCCGGTGTAGGTGGCCGGGTTCGAGCGCGGGGTGCGCCCGATCGGCGACTGGTCGATGTCGATCACCTTGTCCAGGTACTGCGCGCCCTCGACACGGTCGTGCAGTCCCGGACGGTCCTGCGCCCGGTGGAGCATCGAGGCCAGCGCGCGGTACAGGATGTCGTTGACCAGCGTGGACTTGCCGGATCCGGACACCCCGGTGACCGCGGTGAAGGTGCCGAGCGGGATCTTCACGTTCATGCCCTTCAAGTTGTGCTCGCGCGGATTGTGGATGACCACGAACTTGCCGTTGGTCTTCCGCCGGCTCGCCGGCACCGCGATGCGCTCGAGCCCGGCCAGGAACCGCCCGGTGAGCGACTCCGCGTTGGCCATCACCTCGTCGGGCGTGCCCACCGCCACCACGTGGCCGCCCAGCTCGCCCGCGCCGGGGCCCAGGTCCACCACGTAGTCGGCCGCGCGCATCGTCTCCTCGTCGTGCTCGACGACCAGTACCGTGTTGCCGAGGTCGCGCAGGCGCTTGAGCGTGTCGAGGAGACGGCCGTTGTCGCGCTGGTGCAGGCCGATGGACGGCTCGTCCAGGATGTAGAGCACGCCCACCAGGCTCGACCCGATCTGGGTGGCGAGCCGGATGCGCTGTCCCTCCCCGCCGGACAGGGTCGCGGCCGGCCGATCGAGCGTGAGGTACTCGAGCCCGACCTGGGACAGGAAGCCCAGCCGCTCGCGGATCTCCTTGAGCACGCGTCGGGCGATCGCCATCTCGCGCTCGGACAGGGCCAGGGTGTCGAAGAACTGGCGCGCCGCCTTGATCGGGAAGCGCACCACGTCGGCGATGGACCGGCCCGCGATCTTGACCGAGAGCGTCTCGCCGCGCAGCCGCGAGCCTCCGCACTGAGGACACGGGCGCTCGGTCATGAAGTGCTCGACCTCGGCTCGCGTCTCCTCGGAGACGGTCTCCTTGTAGCGGCGCTCGAGGAGCTTCACCACGCCCTCGAAGCCATCGTCCGGCTCGCCGTGCAGCACGATGTCGCGCGCCTTCTTCGGCAGCTTCGCCCACGGCACCTCCAGGCTGAACCCGTGCCGCTTCGCCAGCACCCGGAGGGTCTGCTTGAAGATGGCCGAGGCGGACGGCCCGGCCCAGGGCAGCAGCGCGCCGCCGGCCAGCGTCTTGTTCCCGTCCGGCACCACCCGGTCCGGGTCGATCTCGTAGCGGGTGCCGAGGCCGCCGCACTCGGGGCACGCCCCGTACGGGTTGTTGAACGAGAACATGCGGGGCGAAACCTCGGGGAACGAGATGCCGCAGGCCGCGCAGGCCAGCCGCTCGGAGAACAGGAACGAGGCGCCGTCCGGCACCTCCACCTGCACCACGCCGTCGGCCAGCCGCAGGGCGGTCTCCAGGGAATCGGCGAGGCGGCCGCCCACGTTGTCCTTGACCACGAGCCGGTCCACCACCACCTCGATGGTGTGCTTCTTGGTCTTGGCGAGCTCGATGTCCTCGGTCAGCTCGCGGAGCTGGCCGTTGACCCGGACCCGCACGTAGCCCTGGCGACGCAGATCGAAGAAGAGCTTGCGGTACTCGCCCTTGCGTCCCCGCACGACCGGCGACAGCACGGTCAGCCGGACCCCGGCGGGAAGCGTCATGACCCGGTCCACCATCTGCTGCACGGTCTGCGCCGAGATCACGTTGCCGCACTGCGGGCAGTGCGGGGTGCCGACGCGGGCGAAGAGCACGCGCAGGTAGTCATAGATCTCGGTGACGGTGCCCACGGTGGAGCGCGGGTTCTTGCTGGTGGTCTTCTGCTCGATCGAGATCGCGGGCGAGAGCCCCTCGATCGAATCGACGTTGGGCTTCTCCATCTGCTCGAGGAACTGCCGGGCGTATGCCGAGAGCGATTCGACGTACCGCCGCTGCCCTTCCGCATAGATGGTGTCGAAGGCGAGCGAAGACTTCCCCGATCCCGACAGCCCGGTGATGACCACGAGCTGGTCCCGGGGGAGCTCGAGGTCGATGGCCTTCAGATTGTGCTCGCGAGCACCGCGGATGACGATGCGATCGTTGGCCATGGACGCCTCATCATACTCCCGCGGCCGGGCGCGGTAAAACGGAGCGCCCCGCCGCGCGACGCTCCAGCATCACGAACAGCGCGAGCCCCAGCGCGGCACCGGCCGCCGCCACGTGGAAGCCGGCCGTGAACGAGGCCCGATCGACGGTGAGCCCCACCAGCAGCGAGCCGACCATGCCGCCGAGGTCGAACGAGCCGGACAGCGTGCCGATGGCCGACCCGCGCTCCGCCGCCGGCGTGCGGTCCACCAGCAGCGCCACCAGCGTCGGGTAGAACAGGGCCACGCCGCCGCCGAGCAGCACGGCGCCGAGCGCGAGCGTGAAGACCGTCGGCGGCAGCGCCAGCAGCAGGTAGCTCAGCGCGATGAGCACCACCGCCGGCACGATCACCCGGACGCGCCCGACCCGATCGGACAGCCCGCGCAGGCCCACCCGACCCACGATGATGCACGCCGAGAAGAGCGCGTAGAACCAGCCGAGGCTGCCGTCGAGGCCGGCGGCGCGCGCGTGCAGGGGGAGGAACGCGTAGATCGAGCTGTAGCCGACGTTGACCAGCACCACGGTGGCCGCCGCGGGCAGCGCGGCCGGGCTGAGCCACCGGAAGCGCCGGGCGGAGACGCCCGTCGCCGGCCTCCCGGCGAGCCCCCAGACCAGCACGAGGATGCCGAGGCCGAGCACGGCGGCGGCGGCGAAGCACGGGCCCATGTCGCCGCTCCCGTAGAGGAACAGGCCCAGCGGCGGGCCGACCGAGAACGACAGCGCCGTCGCGACGTAGTACACGCCGAGCGCCTCGCCACGCCGCTCTGCCGGGCTGACCTGCGCGGCCAGCACGCCCGCGCCCGTCGAGATCAGCCCGTTGGCGAATCCGATACCCGCCATCAGCGCGATGAGGAGGGCCGGCGCCTGCGCCAGCGGCAGCGCGGCGAGCGTGACCAGCAGGACGGCGGCGCCAGGCAGCATCACCGGGCGGAAGCCGTAACGGTCGACCCAGCCGCCGACCACCGGGCGCAGCAGCATCGAGACCCCGGCGCTCACCGCGAACAGCAGCCCCACCTGCGTCTTGCTGCCGCCAAGGGCGATCACGTGCAGCGGCAGCGTCGCGCTCAACAGGTAGACGAGCACGTGGATGCCCGAGGTGATCGCCAGGCACGCGGCCAGCGTCCGGGTGACGAGCCGCGCCACGCTCAGCGCCGCGTCCGACCCAGCCAGAGCAGGAGCGCGCCGGCGGGCGCGCCGGCGAGCGCGGGATAGGCGGCCACCGCGCCCAGGAGACCGCCGCCCGCTCCACGAAGCTGAAGGGCCGCGCCCGCGGCGAACACCACGAGGCCGAACACGCCGGCGGTCGTGCCAAGCACGGCGCGACGGGGCGGCGCCAGCGTGGCGGGGCCGAGCGCGCAGCCGGCGCCGCCCAGTGCGAGCAGCGTGAGCGCCCACGGATCGACGGGCCAGAGGCTCGCCAGCGCGGCGCCGCCGAAGAGCCCCGCCCAGAGACCCGGATCGCGCCCGATCTCGCCGCCGCCGGTTGGGTCGAGCGCGCCCAGTCGCTCGCGCAACGCCACCGTCGAGGCGAGGAAGGCGGCGAGCGCGGCGACCAGCAGGACCCCCTGGAGCGTGCGATGCCACGGCTCGGCGAAGAGCGTGGGCGCGGGCAGCTCGAGCAGGCGCTCGATGGTGATCCCGCCCAGGAGCACGTCGGGGGCGTTGAGCATCGCGTACACCGCCCACGCCTCGGCCCACAGCAAGGCGATCAGCAGCCCGCCCGCCACGAAGCCGACACCGTCACGCGACAGCCGCACCACCAGGCCCGCCCGCAGCAGCGCGGCGGAGCCGACGAGCAGGGTGACCAGGAGCCCGACGCGGGGGAGCCACCGACGCGGACGATCGTCTGCCCACGCCACGCCCGACGGTGGCGCGCCCGGCACGTGCTTGTCGGCCTCGAAGCGCAACCGCAACGACGGGCGGCGCGACAGCTCGTCCCCGGCGCGCAGCGTGATGACCTGCCCGGGCGACAGGGTCCACTCGATGTCGGCCAGGCGGGTTCCGTCGAGGGTGCGGGCGCGCACCGTGCCGCCCGCGGGCGCGGTGAGGCGATGCACCTCGTCGAAGACCAGCGGCGCCCGGCCACGGGCGAGCCCCAGCTCGCGTCCGGTGGTCACCCAGGAGCTCGACGGCGGAAAGCGGAACGACGACTGGGTCGCCACCCGATCCCACGCCGCGATGGGCCCGAGCCCCGAGGCCCAGCCGATCTGCAGCAGGGGCACCGCGGCCGCGATCAATGCGATCGCGAGCAGCAGCGGCGCGGTTTTCCGCAGAGGACGCCACGCGGTCAGGAGCCATCCCAGCGCCGCGGTGATCGCGATGCCCTGCCACCGAGGCCGGCCCAGCCAGACCGCCACGTCGCCGGCCAGCGCGATGTTCGCCCACAGCAGCACGCCCACCGCGAGCAGAAGGATCACCACCGGGAACAGCGCCCCGCGTCCGCCCGCCGTCGCGGCGTCGCGGCCTCGCGCCGACAGGCCCAGCGTGATGAGCGGCACCAGCAACAGGGTGAGGCCGAGCCACAGGCCGTCGGCCGCGCTGGTGGCGACGGCCGCGGGCACGGCGAGGAGGGCCGCCGGCGTGAGCCATACGGCCAGGATCCGCGCGACCGAGGTCATTCGTCCCGCGACGTCGGGAGCGGATCGGCCAGCCAGCGGATCGCCACCAGCACGCCGATCACCGGGGCGAGCACGCCGCCGTACCACCAGAGCAGCGAGAGGCCTCCGACGCGGATCGACGACACGTGATTGGGCAGCGCGCCGAGGAGGAGGAAGCCGGCGAGCAGAAGCGAGAGCAGCACGACGCCGGCGGTGCGATGGGTCACCGGCCGCATTATAGCGAGGGTGGTAAGATGTCGCCACGAAAGGAGTCCCGTCCATGTCCGATGCGAAGCAACCCGCGCCGATCCAGCGCGTGCTGGTCGTCACCGCCCATCCCGACGACTCCGAGTTCGGAGCCGGCGGCACCGTCGCCCGACTCGCGCGAGAGGGCAAGCAGGTCAGCTACTGCATCGTCACCAACGGCAACAAGGGCTCCGGCGACCGGACCATGACCCCCGAGCGGCTGGCCGGGATCCGGGCGGAGGAGCAGCGCAACGCGGCGCGGGTGCTCGGCGTGGAGACCGTCGACTTCCTCGGCTTCCCCGACTGCGAGGTCGAGGACACCCGCGAGAGCCGCATGGCGGTGACCGCGGCGATCCGGCGTCACCGGCCGGACCGGCTGATCATCCAGAACCCGCACCGCACCAAGAACCTGGGCGCTTCCCACCGCGACCACCGCACAGTCGCGGGCATCGCGCTGGACTGCGTGTATCCCCTCGCGCGCGACCACATGGCCTTCCCCGAGCTGCTCGCCCAGGGTCTCGAGCCGCACAAGGTCCGCGAGGTGTGGATGATGTGGTGGGACAACCCGGAGGTGGTCGTCGACATCTCCGACACGATCGATCTGAAGATCAAGGCCCTCGCCTGCCACGCGAGCCAGTTCAAAGACTTCGCCGCGGTCGAGCACCGCGTCCGCGAGCGGGCCGCCTTCTTCGGCAAGCCCAAGGGCTACGCCTACGCCGAGACCTTCGACGTCATCACGCTCGACCGATGAGAATGCTTCCCCGCCTGGGAGGCTTTCGCTAGAATCACGGGCGTGACGCCAGGACAGCCCATCCCGGCCACCCTGACCGCGCTGATGGGGGGCCGAGCCGCCCAGGACCCCGACGTCCCGTACTTCCACCTCTTCGACGAGGCGGTGACGTACGGCCGACTCTGGCGGGAAAGCGCGCGCTACGCCGCGGGGCTCCGGCGGGCCGGGATCGATCGCGGCGACAAGGTGTGCCTGATCTATCCCACCTGCGCCGAGTTCTTCTACACCTTCTTCGCGGCGCTCCGACTCGGCGCGGTCCCGGTGCCGCTCTACCCCACCCTGGGCGTCGAGGCCACCGCGAACATCTTCCGCGACTCCGAGGCCAAGGCGGTCGTCACCATCGGCTGGTTCCGCAAGGGCGTCGAGGAGTCGCAGGCCGCCGCGCCGAACATCCGGCACGTGCTCGAGCCGAGCGATCTCGAGGTGGACGACACGACGCCCGCGCTGCCCACCGCCGCCGCCGACGACATCGCGTTCATCCAGTACACCTCGGGCAGCACCGGCCATCCGCGCGGGGTCGTGCTGAGCCACGCCAACGTCACTCGCACCGTGGAGTTCATGGCGGAGGCCGCCCAGCTGAGCCGCGACGACGTGGTGGTGTCCTGGCTGCCGCTCTACCACGACATGGGCCTGATCGGCTGCGCGTTCACGCCCCCGGTGAACGGGGCGCCGCTCTACCTGCTGCCGCCCGATCTCAAGAACCCGCGGATCTGGCTCGAGCTGGTCACCCGCGTCCGGGCCACCTTCACGGTCTCGCCCGACTTCGGCTACCGCAACTGCGTGCGCAACATCGGCGACACCACCGGCATCGATCTCTCATCGCTCAAGCAGGCGCTCTCCGGTGCCGAGCCGGTCCGGGTCAGCACCATCGAGGCCTTCGAGCGGAAGTTCGGCGCGCAGAACCTGATCACGCCCTGCTACGGCCTCGCCGAAGCCACCCTGGCCGTCGCGATCTGGCCGCGCCGCACCCCGCTCCGCCTGGACGCCTCGGGCAAGTTCCTCTCGGTGGGCCGGCCCTGCCGCGGCGTGCGGGTGCGCATCATGGACGGCGACGAGGAGGTCAAGCCGGGCGTCGAGGCCGAGGTCTGCGTGCAGAGCCCGGGCGTGATGCAGGGCTACTACAACAACCCGGCGGCCACCGCCAAGGTGCTCTCCCCCGATGGCTGGCTCCGCACCGGCGATTTGGGCTTCATCGACTCCCAGGGCTTCCTCTACATCACGGGCCGGCTCAAGGACGTCATCATCCTGGGCGGCGAGAACGTGATCCCCGCCGACGTCGAGGAGGTCGTGGACCACGTTCCCGGCGTCCGCTATTCGGCCGCGGTCGGGGTGGAGAGCGAGCGCACCGGCACCCAGCGGCTGCACGTGGTCGCCGAGGTGCGCGAGCAGCCCGGCGACGGAGACGCGCTCTCCCGCCTCGTGCGAGAGATCGTCCAGCGCGTCCGCGAGCAGCGCGGGCACCGGCCCGCCCGGGTCCTGCTGGTGCGTCCCAGCACGATCCCGAAGACCTCCTCGGGCAAGATCCAGCGCTCGCGCCTCGTCGAGATGATCACCCGCGACGAGCTGGGCGACCGCCTCCTGCACGCCTCCGGCGCCGCCCGCCGCGATCCCGACTAGCGCCGGTCTCCCGGAGCCGCCATGAAGATCGGCTGCCACCTGCCCATGTACGGCCCCGTCGGCACGCGCGACAACGTGATCGCGTTCGCGCGGCGGATCGAGGCCCTCGGCTACGATTCGCTGTGGGCGAGCGATCACGTGGTGCTCCCGCACCGGATGACCACGCCCTACCCGTACAACCCGACCGGGCAGTTCCCGCTGGCGCCCGACGTGCCGTTCCTGGAGCCGCTCACCACCCTGGCCCTGGTGGCCGGCGTCACCGAGCGCGTGCTCCTCGGCACCAGCATCCTGGTCCTGCCGCACCGCAACCCGGTGCTCGCGGCGAAGATGTGCGCCACGCTCGACCATCTGTCGGGCGGGCGCGTGGTGCTCGGCGTGGGCGTCGGCTGGATGCGCGAGGAGATCGAACTGCTCGGCGGCAGCTATGACGAGCGCGGCGCCTGGAGCGACGAGGCGCTGACCGTGATGCGCGCCTGCTGGCGCGATGAACGCACCGCCCACCACGGCCGCTTCTTCTCCTTCGACGCCGTCGGCGCCTTCCCCAAGCCCGTCCGCGGCGACATCCCGATCCTGATCGGCGGCCACACCTCCCGCGCCCTGCGCCGCGTCGTCCAGCACGGCGACGGCTGGCACGCCGCCTTCATCACCCCGGCCGCGCTCGCCGCCGATATCGCGCGCCTGAAAGTGGAATGCGCCCGCCAAGGCCGGCCGTACGAGCAGCTCAAGATCAGCGTCCGCGCCGGCCTCTCGATCCGCCAGAACCCGCTCGGCCCCGATCGCAAGCCGCTCCAGGGCTCGCGCGACCAGATCCTCGCCGACCTCGCTGCCTTCCGCGAGCTCGGCGTCGAGTCGATCCTGCTGGAGACACGGTATCGCAACCTGGCGGAGATGCTCGGCATCTACGAGACCTTCGCGCGGGAGTTCCGTCCGCGGGCCTGAGCTCGGGTCGGGCACCGTCGGACTTTCCGCTTGACAGATTTCGCTGAGGCTATTCCCACGCCATGGCAGCGTTCGAAACCCGTCGGCCGTGGTGTCCGGACTGCCGCGCAGCTCCCTGGTTGGGGTCCGAGCGACCTAAAATCATTCGGAGCGCCTCGATCGCTCGACGCCGCGCCTTCCCGGCATCGCGAATATCGCGGTGTAGAGTCGCGCAGACGAAGGAGGCGCTGCCATGTCGACCACATCGTCCGCACTGCTGCCATCTCCCCCGCGCGTGTGCGAATTGGACCGCCTCGGCGACGAGATCGCCGAGCTCTCCGCCCATCTCGACGCGGCCACCGCCCGCCTGCTCACCTTGATCCGCGAGTTCGACACCGGCGGTGGCTGGAACACCGGCTTCCGCTCCTGTGCGGAGTGGCTGAGCTGGCGTGTGGGTCTCGATCTGGGCGCAGCGCGTGAGCGGGTCCGCGTCGCCCACGCTCTCGACGCGCTGCCGCGGCTCGGCGAAGCCCTCGCGCGGGGCGAGCTATCCTACGCCAAGGTGCGAGCGCTCACGCGCGTGGCCACCCCGGAGACCGAGGCCCGTCTGCTGAAGGTCGGCCGCACCGCCACCGCCGCCCACGTGGAGCGGATCATCCGCGCGTGGCGGCGCGTCGACCGCCGGGCCGAGGCTCGGGAGACCGCCCGACAGCATGCAGACCGGAGCCTTCACGTGATCCACGACGACGACGGCACGGTGGTGATCCGCGGCCGGTTGACGGCGGAGGCGGGCGCGCTACTGGAGCGGGCTCTCGAGGCTGCCCGCGAGAGTCTGTACCAGCGGGCCCGTCGAGCCGAAGTGGGCACGCCACCTGCGTCTGCCACGGTGGTACCGACGCGGTCCCAGCAGCAGGCCGATGCGCTGGTTCTGGTGGCGGAGACGGCGCTGCATCAGGAGCTGGACCCCGGCGCCCCGAGCGAACGGTACCAGGTCGTGGTCCATGTTGACGCCGCGGCGCTGGAGGATCCGGCGCAAGAGGGACAAACGGCCTTGGAAGGCGGGATTAGAGTTTCCGCTGAAACGTCCCGCCGTCTCGCCTGCGACGCGAGCCGGGTGGTGATGCGCCACGATCCAGAGGGCCGGGTGGTCGAGGTCGGCGCCCGCACGCGCACGATTCCGCCGGCGCTGCGGCGGGCGCTCTACCATCGCGATCAGACGTGTCGCTTCCCGGGCTGCGGTGGCCGGATTCGCGAGGGGCACCACGTGCAGCACTGGGCTCGCGGAGGTCCAACCACGCTGACGAACCTGATCTCGCTTTGCCGGCGCCATCATCGCGCGGTCCATGAGGAAGGCTACGAGATCGCTCGCAACCCGGACGACACGTTCCAGTTCAGGCGACCGGATGGTCGCGAGCTGCCCGACGTGCCGCCGCCGGACGAAGTTCCCGGTGATCCGACCCATGCCCTGCGGGCCGCAAACGACGCCCAACGGATTCGTATCCACCCGCGGACGGCGTGCGCCGGTTGGAGCGGTGAGCGGCTCGACATGGGCTGGGCGATCGACGTCTTGCGCCCGCGACCTTGACCGGCGGGCGTCGCACGGCCCACGCCGCCCGCAGGAGGCGCTACTTGGCGTCGTGGAAGATGATGCCCAGCGTATGACGCCGGCCGGAGGTGACGCGGCTGACGCCGTGGCGCAGGTTCACGCGATACGTGCCACGCGCGCCGCGGACGGGGCGCTCGCGCGTGGTGAAGATGACGATCTGGCCCTGCTCGAGCGGCACCACCTCGCCCCGGGACTGGGCGCGGGGGCGCTGCTCGACCAGGAGGAACTCGCCGCCGGTGAAGTCGGTGCCGGGGCGGCTCAGCAGGCAGGTCATCTGCAGCGGGAACGCGACGTCGCCGTAGAGGTCCTGGTGGAGGCAGTTGTAGCCGCCGGCCTCGTAGCGCAGCAGCAGCGGCGTGGGCCTGGTCTGGCCGTGCTCGGCGCACACCGCCAGGAACTCGTCGAGGTCGGGCGGAAATGCGGGCTTGGCCCCGAGCGCGGCGCTCCAATCGTTGGCGATGGAGGCCAGATGGGGGTAGGCGTGCCGGCGCAGCGCCAGCACCGCCGGCGGGAGCGGATTCGCGAAGTACTTGTACTCGCCCGCGCCGAAGCGGAACCGCGCCATGTCGATGCGGCTGCGGAAGCGGTGCTCCTCGGAGTAGAGCGCGATCAGGTCCGCGCACTCATTGGCGGTGAGGAGCGGCCGTGTGGTCGCCCAGCCCTGATCACCCAGCGCCTGGGCGATCCGCGGCCACTCCGCCTGCTGCAGTCGCATCTGGATCGACGGCGATCGGGTTAGGCGGCGGGGTGACATAGCGTGCAGGGCCGGTAGCCCACCGAGCGCGCGTCCTCCACCGAGGCGAACACCACCCGGTTCTCCGGGCGCATGCGCCGGCTGTGCATGCAGCCGACGCGGCAGACGATGCGGGTGGTCGTGCAACCCTCCAGCACCGGGGTGGTGCGCTCCAGCGCCGCCAGCCGGTTCTTCACCGCCGCTCCGAAGATGTAGCCGCCGAGGCCGCCGTCGCTGCGCCACACGCGGTGGCACGGCAGGATCAGCGGCACCGGATTGCGGCCGAGCGCGGTGCCGACCGCCCGGACCGCGCGGGCGTGCCCGATGCGCGAGGCGACCCACGCGTAGGGTCGGCCCTCGCCGAACGGGATGTGCCCTGCCGCCTGCAGCACGCGGCGCTGGAAGTCGGGCACCGCGCGCAGGTCCACCGGCACCTGGAAGAAGGCGCGCCGGCCGTGGAAGTACTCGTGGATCTCCTCGCGCGCCCGCTCGATGAGGCGGCGGGCCGCCGCGGTGGCCGGCTTGTCGACGCGGCCGGTGCGCACCAGGCAGATGCCCTCGGGCGTCGCCTCGATGCCGAGCCGCTGCTCCAGCCGCTCGAGCGCGGCAGCCGACTCGCCCGCCGTCGCCGCGAGCCGATGGGCCAGCCGCGGAGCAGCGGGGTCCGGGCGGAAGTAGTCCGTCAGCAACAGATCCAGATGATCCGACTTGCCCATGTTCAGGCTCCTCGCTTGCCGAGCTCGTCCCGCAGCAGGGCCTTGCCCCGCGCGAGCTGGCTCTTCACGGTATTGATCGAGATGCCCCGGATGCGTGCCAGCTCGCCGTAGGAGAGGCCGTCCACGTAACGCAGGGCCATGAGGATCCGCGCCTCGCGCGGCACGCGCGCGAAGGCCCGGTGGAGGTCGAGGTAGGCGGCGGGCGGGCGGTGGTTGCTCGATGCGGCGGAGAGCGCCCGGGCGACCGAGCCATCGTCGTGGGCGTTGCGGGTGGCCCGGCGACGCAGCTCGTCCACGCAGATGTTGGTGAGAATGCGGTAGAGCCAGGTCGAGACCGCCCAGCGCGCGTCGTAGCCGGCGGCGCCGGCGTAGGATTGCATGAGCGCGCGCTGGACCGCGTCCTCGGCGTCGGCTCGGGAGCCCAGCAACCGGCCGGCCACCGCCAGCAGCTTCGGGACGTAGCGCTGGGCCAGGTCGGTGAATGCCGCCTGGTCACCTCGCGCCACCCGTCGCATCAGCCCCCGCTCGGTGTCCATCTCATCCCCTCACCGAGATATACGCGCCAGGAGCCGAGAAGGGCGGAACCGGGTGCCCGCCGCTGGGGGAGTGCGGGGGGCCATTTCTGGGCCCCCGCACAAGACAGAGCCTTGAAGACTCCCTAGATCTTCTCGCCCAGCTTGTTCCAGTCGTCGAGGAACTTCTTGAGGCCGATGTCGGTGAGCGGATGCTTCATCAGCATCTCGAGCACGTTGAAGGGCATGGTCGCGACGTGGGCGCCGGCCTTGGCCGCGTCCAGCACGTGGATGGGGCTGCGGATCGAGGCGGCCAGCACCTGGGTCTTGAAGCCGTAGTTGCCGTAGATCTCGCAGATGTCCCGCACGAGGTCCATCCCGACGTGGCCGATGTCGTCGAGGCGGCCCAGGAACGGGCTGATGTAGACCGCCCCCGCCTTCGCGGAGAGCAGGGCCTGGGGGGCCGAGAAGCAGAGCGTCTGGTTCACCCGGATGCCCTCGCCGCTCAGGTACTTCACCGCCTTGAGGCCGTCCTTGGTGAGCGGGCACTTGACCACTACGTTGGGGGCCACCTGGGCCAGCTCCTTGCCTTCCTTCATCATGCCGTCGAAGTCGGTGGCGACCACTTCCAGGCTGACGTCGCCCGGCACCACCTTGCAGATCTCCTCCACCAGCGGGCGGAACGGGCGCTTCTCCTTGGCGATCAGCGACGGATTGGTGGTGCAGCCGTCCACCAGGCCCATCGCGACGCCCTCGCGGAGATCGTTGATGTTCGCCGAATCCAGGAAAATCTTCATGGCTTCCTCCGTCTCAGGCGCGCTCGACCCGGACCGTGGTCCCGGAGCGCACCGGCTTGAATACTGTGGGGTCCCCGAGCACCCGGCCGAACACGGTGACCGGGCTCGCGGCCCTGATCTCGTCACCCTGGCTGGCCGGCGTCGGACCGTAGAAGATGCAGAAGGCCGAGCCGGGCGGCCAGTACGCGAGATCGCCCTTCTCCACGACCTCGGAGGCGTTCTCGGGCTTCGCCTTGACCGGGATGCCGAAGTAGATCTCGTCGCCCCACGTCTGGCCCGGGATGCTGAGCGGCAGCGCCTCCCAGATGGCGGCGGCGGTCTTCGTGTCGTTCAGCACCGCGTCCGAGGTGATCGTGCCCACGGTTATCCGAATCTTGCGGTCAGCCATCGATCGGTGTCACCGCCTGGAGTGTAGCCCCGCGACGCGGGGCGCGGCAAGCGAGGCGCGGCGTCAGCCCCCGAGGCGGCGACGATAGGCGGCGATGCGCGCCCCGAGCGCCGCGCGCTCCGGAATGCCCGCCACGCCCTCGGCCTCGACGGAGGCGGCCGCGCAGCAGGCCGCGGCCGCGGCCGCGTCCCACGCGTTGCCGTCACGGTTGTAGGCGATGAGCAGCGCGGTGGCGAACACGTCGCCCGCCCCGGTCTCGTCCACCTCCACCGCGCGGTCGGCCTCGACGCCGTAGCGCTCGCCGTTGACGAACAGCACCGCGCCCTCCGCCCCGCGGGTGACCGCGCCCAGCGGCACCCGCTGGAACCACTCCAGCGCCTCCTTCTGGAACGGCTCGATGTCCTCGATGCTCACCACCACGCTCTGCACGTGGGGCAGCACCAGGTCGGCGTCCTCCCACGGCTGCGGCGACACGAGGCCGCCGGGCCCACGCTGGCGCATCCACCCCTGCGGCAGGGCGGCCAGCGAGGTATCGGAGAAGGCACCGGCCAGGGCCGGGTCCACCTCGGCCACGACCGGGCACAGCGCGCCCAGGCTCGCCTCGCGCCACGCCTCCGGCAGCGACGCGGCCTCCAGGTCGGCGGCGCGGGAGAGCACCGAGAGCTGACGCACCCGTCGACCCTCCGCGATGCGGCCCGGGCCGATCGTGAAGACGGTGGTGCGCTCGGACGGCACGTTCACCACGTGGATGTCGGCGGGCAGCGCGTCGCGCGGGAAGTCAGGGCCGAACGAGGTCAGCAGGCCCACCCGCAGGCCCTGGCGGTGCGCGGTGATCGCGGCGTAGTACGCGGCGCCGCCGGGACGGGGCCCCCGCGGCGTCCGGTCGATCGTCAGGTGGCCGACCGCGACGAAGTCCACCGCGCGGTCAGAGGGCGAGCTGCTTGGCGATGATCTCCTTCATGATCTCGGAGGTCCCGCCGCCGATGGTCATGAGCCGGATGTCCCGGAAGAAGCGCTCGATCGGGTACTCGCGCATGTAGCCGTAGCCGCCGTGCAGCTGCACGCAGTCGTACGCGACCTTCTGTGCCATCTCCGCGGTGAAGAGCTTCACCATGGAGATCTCCTTCACCGCGTCCTCCCGGTCCCGGAACTTCAGGCACGCCGCGTAGGTGAGCCACCGCGCCGCCTCGATGAGGGTGGCCAGATCCGCGATCTTGTGCCGTATCACCTGCTTCTTCGAGAGCGGCTCGTCGAAGGCCTGGCGCTGCTGGACGTAGGCGATGGTGTCGGCGAGCGCTCGCTCGCATCCCGCGACCGCATGCAGCCCCGCGACCAGGCGCTCGCGCTGGAACACGCGCATGACTTCATAGAATCCGCCGCCGGCCTGGCCGAGCAGGTTCTCCGCGGGCACCCGCATGTCCTGGAAGGCCAGCTCCGCGGTGTCGGAGGCGCGGTTGCCCATCTTGTCGAGCTTGCGGCTCACCGAGAAGCCGGGAGTCGCGCGCTCCACCAGGAACATCGAGATGCCCCCGTGCCGCTTCTTCCCCTCTCCCCCCTGGGGCGAGGCAATTCGCGCGGCCACGAAGTAGAGGTCGGCCATCACCCCGTTGGTGATGAACATCTTCGAGCCGTCCAGCACGTAGTGATCGCCGTCGCGGCGCGCGCGGGTGCGGATGGCCGCGACGTCCGATCCCCCGCCCGGCTCGGTCACCGCGATGGCGGTCAGCGCCTCGCCGCGGCAGATCGCGGGGAGGTACTTCTCCTTCAGGGCCTCGCTGCCCGTCCAGTAGAGATGCGGCGACGCCATGTCGGTGTGCACGCCCACCGCCATCGCCAGCGAGGCGCAGCGCGAGCGGGCCATCTCCTCGCAGAGCACCGCGGTGGTCAAGACGTCGGCGCCCGCGCCCCCGTACCTCTCGTCGTACTCCACTCCGAGGAAGCCCAGCTCGCCCATGCGCGGCCAGATGGCCTTGGGGATCTGGCCGGCCGCCTCCCACTCCTCGACGTGGGGCTCGACCTCCTTCTGCACGAAGGCCCGGACCGCCTGACGGAAGAGGTCGTGGTGCTCCTCGAAGATCTTCATGACCGCAGTCTACTGTGTTTCGCCCCAGCGCGCCTTGACCGCGTCGCGGTCCACCGCCCCGTCCGCGCCGCGCGGCAGTGCGTCGGTGAAGACCACCGCGTGGGGCCGCTTGAAGCGGGCGATCTTCGAGCCCACGAAATCGATCACCTCCTGCGGCGTGCGGCCGGCGGTCTTCGTCTCCACCACCGCCTTGATGGCCTCCCCCCACTTGGCGTCGGCAATGCCGTACACGCACACCCCGGTGACGTCGGCCATCTGCATGATGACCGTCTCGACCTCGGCCGGGTACACGTTCTCGCCGCCCGGCTTGATCAGCTCCTTCTCGGGCTTGCGCTTGACGTAGCGCAGGTAGCCGTCGGCCTCGAAGCGGCCCACGTCGCCGGTATGGTGCCAGCCGCCGCGGAAGGTGTGGGCGGTGACGTCGGGCTGGGCGAAGTAGCCCTGGAAGACGAGCGGGCCGCGCACCAGGATCTCGCCCGGCGTGCCCACCGGTACGTCCCGGTCGTAGTCGTCCACCAGCCGCACCTGCGCGGCGGGCACCGGCCGGCCGGAGGCTCCCGGCTTCTCGGCCACGCGCTGGACGGTCACGAAGCCCGTCGTCTCCGATTGGCCGAAGCCGGTCCAGAACTGGGCCGTCGTCTTCTCGTGCAGCCGCTGGATGGTCTGCGGGGCGTCCAGGCCGGAGACGTGCTGGAGGCTCGGCAGCGCGCTACCCGTCTTCTCGGCGGCGTCCAGCAGGCTCGACAGCACCGGCGGGAAGTCCGAGACGTGGGTCACTCGGTGGCGATCGATCAGGCGCACCGCCTCGTCGGCGTCGAAGCGCGGCACGATCACCACCGCGCCGCCCGAATGCAGGTGGGCGAGAGACATGCCGAGCGCGGTGATGTGGAAGAGCGGCAGGGCGGCGAGATAGCGGTCCCGCTCGTTCAGGCCCATCGCCCCGATCGCGGTCAGGTTGGCCGTGATCACGTTGGCGTGGCTCAGCACCGCGCCGCGCGGCACCACGTCCACCGCAGCGGTGGAGATGACCGCGAAGGCGTCGGCGGGCGCGACCTCGGCGGCGGGCGCGGCGTCCGAGCGGTAGAGGGCGGCGAGGGTCTCGAAGCCGTCGCCGGCCGCGCCGGTGAGCCGATACCGGTGCGGCACCGCCTTGCCGCCCAGCCACTCGCCGACCAGCGGCTGGGTGGACTGGTCGATGACCATCATCCGCGGCTGCGCGCGCTCCACCACCCGCTCGACCTCGGGGCCGGTGAGCCGCCAGTTGATCGGGTATGCGACGATGCCCTGCCGCGCGCAGGCGCCGTACAGCTCGACATAGGCCGCGTCGTTCTGGGCCAGCACGCAGATGCGCTCGCCCGGGCCGATGCCGAGGCCGGCCAGCCCCGCAGCCAGCGCGTCCACCCGCTGCCGCAGCTGGCGGAACGACAGGGTCCGGTCGCCCTGGATCACCGCCGGCGCGTCGCCCTGGACGGCGGCGCCCCGGGTGATCAGGTCGTAGATGGTGAACGCGGAGACGCTCAGCTCAGCCACCGCTTCCGGCGCTTGTAGTGCTTCACGTCGCGATAGGACTTGCGCGCGCCCACCTCGGTGAGGCCGAGGTAGAACTCCTTGATGTCCGCATTCTGCTGCAGGGCCTCGGCGGAGCCCTCGAGCACGATGCGTCCGTTCTCCATGACATAGCCGTGCTCGGCGATGCCCAGGGCCAGCGTCGCGTTCTGCTCGACCAGCAGCACCGTCAGCTTCTGCTCGCGGTTGAGCCGCTGGATGATCGAGAAGATCTCCTCCACCAGCATCGGAGCCAGCCCCAGCGACGGCTCGTCGAGCAGGATCACCCGCGGGCGCGACATCAGCGCGCGCCCGATCGCGAGCATCTGCTGCTCGCCGCCCGAGAGGTAGCCGGCCTGCACCGCGCGGCGCTCCCGCAGCCGCGGGAAGTACTCGTAGACGCGCTCGATGCCCTCGGCGACCTTGCGACGATCGGCCTCCACGTGGGCGCCCGCGATCAGGTTCTCCTCGGTCGAGAGGTGCTCGAAGACCCGGCGCCCCTCGAACACCTGCACCAGGCCGCGCTTGACGATCTCGTGGGGGGGCAGCCCGTCGATGCGCTCGCCGCCGAACTCCACCGAGCCCTTGGTGACGTCGCCGCGCTCGGACCGCAGCAGACCGGAGATGGCCTTCAGCGTGGTGGTCTTGCCGGCGCCGTTGGCTCCCAGCAGCGTGGTGATCCCGCCCTCGCGCACGTTGATCGACACTCCTTTGAGGACGAGGATGACGCCGTCGTAGATGACCTCGATGTTGTTCAGGGAGAGCATGGGCCTCCGGGGCGATGCGCCGGGGCGGCCCGTCGCCGCCCCGGCGTCCGCGAGACGATCGACGTTACTTGGCTTCCTTGATGACCTTCCCGACCACCTCGGGATACGCGCGGAACCAGTCGGTCCGCTTCACCCACTTGCCGCCGCTCACCTGCCACACCTGCACGAGCCCGCCGCCCTCGTGGTCGGTCGGGGTGATCTCGAGCGGGGGCACCAGGCCGCCCAGGGTGAAGTCCTTGATCTTCTCGAAGCCGGCCTTGGCGTCGGCGCCGGTGATCTTGCCGTCCGGCTTGGCCTTGAGCGCGTTGGTGATGGCCTCGACGTGGATCGCGGCCAGGAACACGCCGCGGTTGTAGTACACGCTCTCCTTCATCTCCTTGGGCTCGGGCTTGCCCTCCTTCTTGTACATCTCCCGGATCTCCTTCAGCACCGGGTAGTCGGAGCCCACCCCCGCGAACTCCAGCGCGCTGTAGCCTTCGGCCACCCCGTAGCCGCCAGCCGCCTCGACGTCGGCCTCCGCGGCGCCCCACACGAAGCTGACGACCTTCTTCAGCGGATAGCCCACTCGCTTCAGCTCCTTGATCGACACGGAGGGCGAGCGGCCGAACAGGTGGGCGATCACGAAGTCGGCCCGGTACCGCTGGGCGATGTCGAGGACCTGGGCGCCCATCTCCACGCCCGGCGGCGGCACCGCGAAGGTCCGCATCTCGAAGCCTTCGAGCTTCTGCAGCTCTTCCAGGACCGGGAGCGGCTCACGGCCGGCCGGGTTGTCGTAGAAGATGTACGCGATCTTCTTGCCCTTGAGCTTGCCGCCCATCTGGTCCTTGGCGTACTTCACCGACGCGGCGGCCTGCGACCAGTACGTCGCCGCGATCGGGAAGATGTAGGGATACTTGGTGCCGTCCGCCGCCGCCGCCTTGCCGAAGCCGGGCGACGTCCCCGGGATGCGGTCCTCGGTGAGCTTCTGGGTCAGCGCGTAGATCTGCGGCGTGCCGTAAACGGAGACGGTGACCGCGCCCTCCTTCTTGAACCGCTCGTACGCCTCCACCGCCGGCGGCACCTTGTACTCCATGTCGACCTCGTCGGCCCGGATGGTGTGTCCCATCACCCCGCCCTTGCTGTTGACGAGCTTGATGTAGTCGTTGAACCCTGGGCACAGGTTCACGCCCACCGTCTGGGTGGGTCCGGTGCGGTCGCACTGGGCGCCGATGACGATCTCGGCCGCCGACGCGAAGCCCACCATGCCGATGGCGAGCGCAACGGCGGTCAACACTGACAGGAATGCCCTCATGGCTGTCCTCCTTGGTCGGTCAGTACGCGAATGGCCAGACCCGGAAATAGCTGCGGATGTTGCGCCACAGCCGGTTGAGCCCCTCTGGCTCAACAACGAGAAAGACGATGATCAGCAGGCCGAAGATGATCAGCCGCAGGTTCGGGATGATGTTCAGGACCGCGCCCGACGAGAAGAGGAAGCCGCCGAACGCCTCCATGACGGAGCGGATCACGATCGGCAGCAGGGTCACGAAGATCGCCCCGAACACCGAGCCCAGGACCGAGCCCAGGCCGCCGATGATGATCATGGCCAGGTAATCGATGGACGTGGTGATCTGGAACTGCTCGTAGTTGGCGATGCCCAGGTAGTAGGTGTAGAGCACCCCGGTGACTCCTGCGTAGAACGACGAGATCGCGAAGGCCAGCAGCTTGTACTTGAAGATGTTGATCCCGATGATCTCGGCCGCGATGTCCTGATCGCGGATCGCGATGAACGCCCGGCCCACCCGGGTGCGCATGAGGTTCATCACCCCCGCGATGGCCAACACCACGAACACGAGCAGGAAGTAGTACATCTCGCGCTGGGTGTTGATCGGGTTGCCGAACACGGTGGGGCGCGGCACCTCGATCGAGGCCTGCACCCCGCCGCTGATCCACGTCACGTGGTTGATCGTCCACTCGATGATGAGCTGCCCGGCCAGGGTGGCGATGGCCAGGTACAAGCCCTTGATGCGCAGCGACGGCACCCCCACGATCGCGCCGATCAGCGCGGCCATCAGGCCACCCAGGGGCAGCGAGATCCAGAAGGGCGCCCCGAGGCGCACCGCCAGGTTGGCCGCGGTGTAGGCGCCCACCGACATGAACGCGCCGTGGCCGATCGACACCTGGCCGGTGTAGCCGACCAGGATGTTGAGCCCGAGCGCGCCCACGACGGCAACCGAGATCAGGTTGCAGATGGACAGATAGTACTCGTCGAGGACCAGCGGGACGACCACGAACGCCAGCACCGCGATCGCCCCCACCGCCCACTTCGCGACGGGCAGCGGATAGAGTGCCATGTCCGCCTGGTACGTCGTCTTCAGCAGGCCGGATTCGCGGTGGATCATGGCTCGGGTCCTCTCTCAGATACGCTCGATGATCGCCTTGCCGAAGATCCCGTACGGCCGGACCATCAGCGCGATGATCATCAGCACGTAGGGGGCGAAGTCCTTGGTCCCGCCCCCGACGTACGGGTCGATGTAGCCGGCGGCCAGGTTCTCCACCAACCCCACGATCAGGCCGCCCACGATGGCCCCCGGGATCGAGTCGAGACCGCCCAGGATGACCACCGGGAACACCTTCAGCCCGACCAGCGAGAGCTGCACGTCGACGCCCAGCAGGTTGCCCCAGACGATGCCGCCCAGCGCGGAGACGATGCCGGTCATGGCCCAGGCCAGGCCGAAGTAGCGCTCGACGTTGATCCCCATCGCCATGGCCACCTGCTGGTTGTCGGCCACCGCCCGCATCGCGATGCCCCGACGGCTCTTCAGGAAGAACCAGGTGAATCCGGCCAGGAACAGCAGGCTCACCCCGGCGCCGACGAGCTGGATGGGCGGAATGAAGAGGGGGCCCAGGATGATGGGCTCCTCGCTGATCGGCAACGGCAGCGACTTGGTCCCGGCGCCCCACACCAGGGGGCCGAAGCCGCGCAGGACCGCGGCCAGGCCGATGGTGGCCATGACCACCGCGATGACCGGCCGGCCGATCAACCGCCGCAGCATCACGCGCTCGAGGCCGAAGCCGAAGGCGATCATCGCGACGAGCCCGATGGTGATCGCCAGCCACAGCGGCGCCCCGTAGGTGCCAACCCCGACCGCCACCACGAAGCCGGCGATCATGACGAACTCGCCCTGGGCGAAGTTGATGGCGTCCGTGGCCTTGTAGACCAGGACGAACCCGAGGGCGATCAGGGCGTACATGAGCCCGATCAGGATGCCGTTGGACAAGAGCAGCGCGAAGAACTGCCAGTCGAGCTCAGACATGGGCGAGGGTCTCGGCCTCCACGTCGGCGATGGATACCCGGGACTGGATGCTGGCCTGCCGGCCGTCCTCGTAGGTGATCAGCGTGCTCAGCTCGACCGCGGTGCCGCCGGAGTAGAAGGCGTCGATGACCGAGGCGTACTTCTCGGCCACGAAGCGGCGACGCACCTTCCGGGTGCGGGTCATCTCCGCGTCGTCGGCCTCCAGGTCCTTGGTGAGCAGGAGGAACCGGCGGATCCGGGTGCTCTCCGGCAGGGTGGCGTTGCCCTTGGCGATCTCCTCCCGGATCAGATCCCGGATCTCCGGCTTCTGCGAGAGGTCCATGTAGCTCGTATATGGAATGCCCCGCCGCTCCGCCCAGTTCCCCACCGTGTTGAGATCGATGGCGACCATGGCGGTCACGAAGGGCTTCTGATCGCCGAAGGCCACCGCCTCCCGGATGTAGGGGCTGAACTTGAGCTTGTTCTCGATGAACTGGGGCGCGAAGGGTTCGCCGTCGCCCATGGCCCCCACGTCCTTGGCCCGGTCGATGATGACCAGGTGGCCGCGCGGGTCGAGGAATCCGGCGTCGCCGGTGTGAAACCACCCCTCGCCGTCCACCACCTCGCGGGTGGCCTCCTCCGCCTTGTAGTAGCCCTTGAAGATGCCGCGGCTGCGGATGAGCACCTCGCCGCGGTCGGCGATCTTCACCTCGATGCCCGGGCACGGCCGGCCCGCGGTGGTCGGATTGGCTTCCGCGTCGGGCTGGATCGAGATCAGCGCGCTCGACTCGGTGGAGCCGTAGACCTGCTTGAGGTTCACCCCGATCGAGCGGAAGAAACGGAAGGTGTCGGGGCCGAGCGGGGCGCCGCCGGTGTAGGCCCAGCGCGCGCGGCGCAGGCCCAGCTGATCGCGCACCGGGCCGTACACGAAGAACTCCCCCAGCGCGCACATGATCCGCAGGCCGAGCGGGACCGGCTTGCCGTCCGCGCGCAGGATCTCCGCCTCCTCGGCGGTACGGCGGAACCGCTCGTACACCCGTCGCTTGAGCGGCGTCGCGTCGGCCGCGCGCACCTGCACCGAGGTCAGCATGTTCTCCCAGATGCGCGGCGGGGCCAGCACGGTGGTCGGCCCCAGCTCGCGCAGGTCCCGCTGCACCGTCTCCGGGCTCTCCGGGCAGTTGCAGCAGAAGCCGGCGGCCAGGCTCAGCACCAGCGAGTAGAGCGAATCGCCCACCCAGGCCATCGGCAGGTAACACAGCCACTCGTCGTTGGCCCGCACGTCCTCCGCGGACATGAACGTGCGCGCGGTGGACACCACGTTGGCGTGGGTCAGCATCGCCCCCTTGGGATTGCCGGTGGTGCCCGACGTGTAGCAGATCATCGCCACGTCGTCCGGCCGGCCCTGCTCGACCTCGGCCTCGAAGGCGCCCGGATGCTCGGCCCCGTACCGGCGCCCCATCTCCTCGACCTCGTCGAAGGACTTGAGCCAGTCGAAGCGGTACTGGGCGAGCCCGCGCCCGTCGTCGTAGATGACGTGACGGAGGCCGGGGAGCTGGTCCCGGAGCGAGATGATCTTGTCGACCTGCTCCTGGTCCTCGGCCACGATGATGGCGGCCTCGGCGTGGCCCCATACGTACTGCAGCTCGCGGGCGATGGAATCCTGGTACACCGGCACCGCGATGCCGCCGAGAGCCTGCGCGGCCAGCTGGGCCCAGTACAGCCGCGGGCGATTGTCGCCGATCACCGAGAGCTTCTCGCCGCGCCGGAACCCGAGCGCGGCGAGCCCCAAGGTGAAGTCGCGCACGTGGTCGTGGTACTCCTTCCAGGTCTGGGTCTGCCAGATGCCGCGGTCCTTCTCGCGGATGGCGGGGCGGGCGCCCCGCTCGCGCGCGTTCCGCTGCAGCAGTCGGGGCAGCGTGGTCAGGTCGTCGGCGGTCGGTGTCATCGCCCCTGCTCTCCCTTCCCGGCTCCGTTCGGCGCGGCGACGCCGCGCCCCTTGCTGTCGCCCAGATACGCCTTGATCACGCGGGGATCGGCCCGGACCTCGTCCGGGGTGCCCTCGGAGATCTTCTGTCCCATGTCGAGGACCGCGACCCGGTCGGAGATGTCCATGACCACGCCCATGTCGTGCTCGATCAGGATGATGGTCGTCCCCCACTCCTGATTGACGTCGAGGACGTAGCGGGCCATGTCCTCCTTCTCCTCGTGGTTGCACCCGCCCATCGGCTCGTCGAGCAGCAGCACCTTCGGATCCAGCGCGAGGGCCCGACCCAGCTCCACCCGCTTCTGCAGGCCGTAGGCCAGCGAGCCGGTGGGCCGCCGGCGCAGGTCCTGGATCTTGAGGAAGTCGATGATGTCCTCGACCCGCTTGCGGTGCGCCACCTCCTCCTTCTGGGCGAAGCCCCAGTAGGCGAACGAGGCGAGCACGCCCGCGCGCATGTGCACGTGCCGGCCCAGCATCAGGTTGTCGAGCACGGTCATGCCGCGGAAGAGGGCGATGTTCTGGAAGGTGCGGGCCACGCCCATCTCGGCCATGCGGCTCGGGGCGGTGTGGGTCACGTCCTTGCCGTCCAGGGTGAGCCGCCCGGAATCGGGATGGTAGAAGCCGCTGATCATGTTGAGCAGCGTCGTCTTGCCGGCCCCGTTGGGCCCGATGACCGAGAGGATCTCACCCCGCCGGACCTCCAGGCTCACCCGGTTCACCGCGAGGACGCCGCCGAAAGACTTGGAGACCTCTCCGATCTCGAGCTGGGCGCTCATGGCCGCTTTCTCACGAGAGCCACCGCTTGCGACGCTTGTAGTGCTTCACGTCGCGGTAGCTCTTCCGCTGTCCGACGCCGGACAGCCCGAGGTAGAACTCCTTGATGTCCTCGTTCTCGCTGATCGCCTTCACGTCGCCGTCCAGCACGATGCGGCCGTTCTCCATCACGTACACGTACTGGGCGAAGCGCAGCGCCATGTTCGCGTTCTGCTCGGCGAGCAGCACCGCGACCTTCTCCTCGCGATTGAGCCGCCCCACGATCTCGAAGATCTCCTGCACCAGCATGGGGGCCAGCCCCATCGAAGGCTCGTCCAGCAGCATCAGCCGGGGATGGGCCATGAGGGCGCGGCCGATCGCGAGCATCTGCTGCTCGCCGCCCGAGACGTAGCCGGCCCGTACGGAGCGCCGCTCGCGCAGCCGCGGAAAGTAGGTGTAGACCAGGTCGAGGTCGCGCTTGAGAAACTGGCCGTTTCGCCGGATGTAGCCGCCGGTGAGGAGGTTCTCCTCCACGGTCAGGTGCTCGAAGACGTGGCGCCCCTCCATCACCTGGACGATCCCGCGGCGGACGACCTCGGAGGCCTCGCGCCGATGGATCGGCTCTCCCGACAACTCGACCCCGCCCTTGGTCACCTCGCCGCGCTCGGTGCGCAGGAGGCCGGAGATGGCCTTCAATGTGGTGCTCTTGCCGGCGCCGTTGGCCCCGAGGAGGGCCACGATGCCCTCCTCGGGGACCCGGAGCGACACGCCCTTCAACACGAGGATCACGTGATCGTAGATCACCTCGATGTTGTTCACCGAGAGCAGCGGGCGGGCGAGGTCGCTCACGACGACGGCCACGCGGCTAGTTCTCCTTGGAGCAGTCGCGCATGGTGTAGCCGAGCTTCTTGCCTTCCTCGACCGCCGCGGTCTCCAGCTTCGGCCGCACCACCTCGCGCATCGGCTGCACCCACTCCGAGACGACGTTCCACTTCTTGCCGTCCCACTGCTGGATGAGCACCGGGCCGTTGCCCTCGTGATCCTCGCAGGTGACCTTCACCGGGTGGGTGAACCCCTTCAGCCCGATCTGGTCCAGCCGCGCGTCGGTCAGGTTGAAGTGCTCGTAGCCCCAGCGCACCTGCTCGGTGGTCAGCGGCTTGTTGCCGTACTTCGCCATCGCGGTCCGGAAGACCTCGGTCATGTACATCGCGTTGATCACGCCGCGATTGTAGAGGGCCTCGCCGATCTTGTCCTTGGGGCCGATGTTCTTCCCCTTGTCGTACACGTACTTGACGATGTCGGCGTGCACCTTGAAGCTCGCGCCCGGCGCGTGTAACGTCGCGCCCTTGTAGCCCTTGGCGCCGTCGCCGGCCGGGATGACGTCCGCCTCGCTCGCCGACCACCAGTTGCCGATGAAGTGATCCATCGGGAAGTTGACGGAGGCCGCCTCCTTCACCGCGACCTGGTTCATCACCCCCCAGCCCGACATGTAGATCCACGCCGGGTTGATGCGCCGCACCTGAAGCCACGTCGCCTTCTGCTCCTGGCCCGGATGGTCCACCGCGAGGAGCGTCAGCTCGAAGCCGTACTTGCGGGCCAGCTCCTCGAGCGTCGGGTTGGCCTCCTTGCCGTAGGGGCTGTTGTGGTAGATGTGGACGATCTTCTTGCCCTTGAGCTTCTCGAGCCCGCCCTCCTGCTGGCCGATGTAGCGGATGACCGAGGAGGCCTGGCTCCAGTAGGTGGTGGGGAAGGTGAACACCCACGGGAACCAGCGGCCGTCCGAGGCCGCGGTCATGCCGTAGCCCATCGAGTGGACCACCACCTTGTCCACCGCCGCCTTGGGGATGAGCTGGTAGGTGATGCCGGTGCTGAGCGGATTGAAGGCCATCGCTCCGCCGTTCTTGCCCTTGAGCCGCTCGTAGCACTCGACGCCCTGCTTGGTGTCGTACTGGGTCTCGCACTCCTCGACGACGAGCTTGACGCCGTTGATGCCGCCGTCGCGCTCGTTGAGCATCGTCAGGTAGTCCCACATGCCGTTGGCGAACGGAACACCGCTGGGGGCGTACGGCCCGGTGCGGTACACGAGCGAGGGGACGAACATCTCCTTGGCCTGAGCCCAGGCGCGGCCGCCCATGGGCAGCGCGACGATGCTCAGGGCCAGCAGCACGAACATGACACGTCGTAGGGTCATGGGTGATTCCTCCTGCGGGTGATGGGGATGGGCACGGGAACGGACGCTAGTACGGGAACGGCCACAGGCGCAGCTTCTCCTTGCCGATCTGCCAGAGCCGGGCCAGGCCGTTCGGCTCGACGATGAGGAACAGGACGATCAGGCCGCCGAACACCATCAGCTCGATCTGCTTCTGGAGGGCCACCGGCATGGCCACGCCCAGCAGATGGGGCATGTTGGTCAGGAAGATGGGCACCATCACGATGAAGGCGGCGCCCAGGAAGGAGCCGAGGATGCTCCCGAGGCCGCCGATGATGACCATGAAGAGCACCAGGAACGACACGTTGATGTCGAACGCGAGGGTCTCCGCGCTCCCCAGGTAGAGGAAGACGTACTCGGCGCCGGCCACGCCGCAGAAGAACGAGCTGATCGAGAAGGCGAGCAGCTTGGTGCGGAGCGGCCGCACTCCGATGATCTCGGCCGCGATGTCCCGGTCGCGGATCGCCATCCAGGAGCGCCCCACCCGCCCCCGCACCAGGTTCTTGGCGATCACCGCGAACAGGGCGACCATGGCCAGCGCGGCCAGGTACCGCACGGGCGCCGTCGCCTCCGGTCCGGTCACCATCACGCCCAGCACCGTTCGCGGCGGCGCGGTGATGGTGCCGGACGAGGCGTAGTCGGTGAACCAGGCCACCTTGTTGAAGAGCCAGACGAGGAAGAACTGGGCGGCGAGCGTGGCCACCGCCAGGTAGAAGCCCTTGATGCGCAGCGATGGGATGCCGAACACGAGCCCGACCAGGGCGGTCACCAGGCCGGCGAGCAGGAAGACGATGATGATGCTGAGCCAGGGGAACGCGCTCGACAGCTTGAACGCGGAGTAGGCGCCCACCGCCATGAAGCCGCCGGTGCCGAGCGACACCTGTCCCGCGTAGCCGGTGAGCAGGTTGAGGCCGAGGGCGGCCAGCGAATAGATGAGGAACGGGATCAGCACCGCCTGCAGCCAGTACTCGTCGGCCACCAGCGGCAGCGCGACCACCGCGGCAACCAGCGCGAGCCCCCCGATGATCCGATCCTGGCGGATCGGGAACACCGCCTGATCGGCCGCGTAGGTGCTCTTGAACTGGCCCGCCTCCCGGTAGATCACGGGCGGCCGCTCGCTCTAGACGCGCTCAATGATCTTTTCCCCGAAGAGACCCTGCGGGCGCACGAGCAGGAACGCGAGCGCGAGCACGTAGGCGAACCAGTTCTCGATGGCCCCGCCCACCAGCGGTCCCCAGTAGACCTCGGCGATCTTCTCGCCGACGCCGATGATGAGCCCGCCCACGATCGCGCCCGGCACCGAGGTGAACCCGCCCAGGATCAGTACCGGCAGCGCCTTGAGCGCGATGAGGGAGAGGCTGAACTGCACGCCGCTCTTGGCCCCCCACATGATGCCGGCCACGATGGCGACCAGCCCGGCGACCGACCACACCACGATCCAGATGGTGTTCAGCGGGATGCCGATGGACAGGGCGGCCTCGTGATCGTCGGCCACCGCGCGGAGCGCGCGGCCGATCCGCGTGCGCTGGAAGAACACCGCCATCACCGCCACCAGCACCGCCGCGGTGAGCGCCGCGGTCATCTCGAGCCGGTTGATCTGGATGCCCCAGACCATGAAGGAGCTGTCGGGAATCCCCACGTCGAGCTTCTTGACGTTGCTGCCCCACGCCAGCTCGCCGAAACCTTCCAGGAAGAAGTTGAGCCCGATGGTGGCCATGAACAGGATGATCTGCTCCTGGTTCACGAGCGGGCGCAGCACCACACGCTCGATCGCGAAGGCGAGCGCGACCATCACCAGCATGGTCAGGGCCAGCGCCGGCACGAGGGGCACGCCGCGCTCCATCAGCCCGACCAGGGTCAGCGCCGCGAAGAGCACCATGACCCCCTGGGCGAAGTTGAAGACCCCCGAGGCCTTGTAGATGAGCACGAAGCCCAGGGCCACCAGCGAGTACATGAGCCCGGCCGCGAGCCCGCCGATCACCACCTCGGCCAGGAACGTGGGCGCGCCGACCATGTCCTTCACCGGCCCGACCACGACCGCGTACAGCAGGTCAAGCATGGGCCACCCCGAGGTAGGCGTCGATGACGCCCTGATCCGCCCGCACCTCGTCCGGGCGGCCGTCGGCGATCTTGCGCCCGTAGTCCAGGGCCACGACCCGGTCCGAGATGTCCATGACCACGCTCATGTCGTGCTCGATGAGCGCGATGGTGGTGCCGAACTCGTCGTTGACGCCGAGGATGAAGCGGCACATGTCTTCCTTCTCCTCGACGTTCATCCCGGCCATCGGCTCGTCGAGCAGGAGCAGCTTGGGCTCGGCCGCGAGGGCCCGCGCCAGCTCCACCCGCTTCTGCAGCCCGTAGGGCAGCCGACCCGCCGGACTCTTGCGGATGGCCTCGATCTCCAGGAAGTCGATGATCCGCTCCACGAAGGCGCGGTGCTCCAGCTCCTGCTTCTTGGCCGGACCCCAGTAGAGCGCGTCGAGCAGCACGTTGCCGCCCATCTTCAGCAGGCGGCCGGTCATGATGTTGTCGAGCACGCTCATGCCCTTGAACAGGGCCACGTTCTGGAAGGTGCGCGCCACCCCGAGGGCGGCCACGTCGTAGGGCCGCAGGTGCGTGCGGTCGCGCCCCTCGAAGAGGATGCGGCCCTCGGTCGGGTGATAGAAGCCGCTGATCACGTTGAGCAGGGTGGTCTTGCCCGCCCCGTTGGGCCCGATGATGGCCACGATCTCCCCGCGGTGGATCGTCAGGCCGACGCGCTCGAGGGCCTGCACCGCCCCGAAGCGCACGCTGATGTCAGCCACCTCGAGCATCGGGGTGAGCCCGGCGCTCGGGTCGACCCTCATCCCCGCGCTCCCGTCCCCGCGAAGGTCTCGGCCTCGCAGAGCCGCACCGCCGCGCGCACGGTGGCGGTGCGCCCGTCCTCGTAGGTCACCTGGGCTTCCACGTTGACGTGCTCGCCGCCGCCGTAGAGGGCCTCGATGAGCGTCGCGTACTTGTGGGCCACGAAGCCGCGCCGGACCTTGCGGGTGCGGGTGATCTCCTGGTCGTCGGCATCCAGCTCCTTGTGCAGGAGGAGGAAGCGGCGGATCTGGGCGCCCCGGAGCGCCTCGTCCTCGAGGAGGCTCCGGTTCACGCGCACCACTTCGTGTCGGATCAGGTCGTAGACCTCGGGCTTCTGGGCCAGATCGCCGTAGCTGGTGTAAGCCAGGTTCCGTCGCTCCGCCCAGTTGCCCACCGACGTCAGATCGATATTGATGAGCGCGCTGACGAAGTCGCGCCCGTCCCCCACGCACACCGCCTCCTTGATGTACGGGGAGAACTTCAGCTTGTTCTCGAGATACTTGGGCGCGAAGATGGTGCCCCCGGAGAGTCGCCCCACGTCGCGCGCGCGATCGATGATCCGCACGTGGCCGTCGCGGTCGAAGAGGCCCGCGTCGCCCGAATGCACCCAGCCGTCCTCGAGCGTCTCGGCGGTGGCCTCGGGGTTCTTGTAATAGCCCTGGAAGACGCCGGGGCTCCGGTACATCACCTCGCCGCTGTCGGTGATGCGCACCTCGACGCCCGGCAGGGGCGGCCCCACCGTGTCGAGCTTGACGTCGCCGTCCCGCTGGATGCAGATCAGCGCGCTCGACTCGGTCATGCCGTAGAGCTGCTTCACGTTGATGCCGAGCGAGCGGTAGAACTCGAACAGCTCGGGGCCGATGGCCTCCCCCGCGGTGTAGGCCACCCGGATGCGGCCCATGCCCAGGTTGTCGCGGAGCGGCCCGTAGACCAGGAGCCAGCCGAGCGGATAGAGCAGGCGGTCCAGGAGGCGAGCGGGGCGATGGGCGAGCCGGCCGCGCTCCACGCGGCGGGCCACGTCGAGGAAGAAGTGGACCATGTGCCGCTTGACCCACGCGGTGTCGTCCACCCGGATCATCACCGAGGTGAGGATGTTCTCCCAGATGCGCGGCGGCGCGAAGAAGTAGGTCGGCCCGATCTCTTTCAGGTCGGCCAGCACGGTGGCCGCGCTCTCCGGGCAGTTGGTGGTGAAGCCGGCCACGATCGATTGCCCGAACGAGAACATGTGGTCGCCGATCCAGGCCATGGGCAGGTAGGCCATGACCTCCTCGGACGACCCGAGGCCCTCGCGCTCCACCGCATGGCGCGCGGTCTCGATGAGGTTGCCGTGCGAGAGCATCGCGCCCTTCGGCTGTCCGGTGGTCCCCGAGGTGTAGGCGATCACCGCGGTGTCCTCGGCGCGCCCGCGGGCGACCTCCTGGTCGAAGTAGTCGGGGTTGTCCTGCATGAACTTCCGGCCGCGCTCCTGCAGCTCCTCGAGGCTCAACAGCCGCGCGTCCTTGTAGTGCCGGAGGCCGCGCGGATCGTCGTAGATGATCCACTCGAGGACGGGGCAGTGCTCGCGCACGTGGAGCAGCTTGTCCACCTGCTCCTGGTCCTCGACCACCGCGAAGCGGGCCTCCGCGTGCTCGACGATGTACTGCATCTCCCGCTCGATCGAATCCTGGTAGAGCGGCACCGGGATCCCGCCGAGCGCCTGGGTGGCGAGCATGGCCCAGTACAGCTGGGGGCGGTTGTCGCCCACCACCGCGGTCTTGTCGCCGCGGGTGAACCCGAGCGCGGCCAGGCCCAGGGCGATCAGCCGAGCCTGCTCGAGATACTCGCTCCAGGTGTAGGACTGCCAGATGCCGAGGTCCTTCTCGCGGATCGCCACCTTCCCGGCAAGACGCTGAGCGTTGCGGATCGCCAGCTTGGGGAAGGTATCCGCGGTCGGCTCGAGCATCAAGTCGACGGGATGTCGCCTCGCTCCGCGCTCGGCCGCGCGAGGCGAAACTTACCGATGCCGTAGGGGAGAGTCTTCATACGTTCCGTCGGAACATCCTTGGGAATCCCCGTGTCGGGGCTGATAGAGTGGCGAGAGTCTAGCCCAGCCGATACAGCGTGTCAAGGACTTTGCCCACGAGGACAAGGGTTTACGGCTCCGCGGTCGCGGTGCTCCTCCTCGCCGGGCTGGCGGCCGCCGGTCCGACCAGAGGCCAGCCCGCGCTCGACTGCGCTCACCCGTCGGAGGCGCGCTCCTGGATCGGGCGCCTCCGTCTGGCCGAGATCGAAGGCGCCGAGGACATCCACCGCGCGGCCATGTGGGACGCCTTCGGCCGGTGCCCGGCGGGCGCACCGGGCGAGCCCTGCCGCGAAGCCGAGCGGCGCCGCTTCGAGGCGCAGTGGGAGGCGCAGAAGCGCGGGATCGAGGACAAGTACCGCAGCGTCCTCGGGGAGTTCGTGCAGCGCTGCCGCGGCTTGATCTCTCTCGACTGGAGAGGCCGGCGGATCAGAAGACCCGAAGCTCCTCGGTGAGCCCGCGCGTCTCCAGGATGACGTCGTCGGTCATCGGGGCCCGGGCCCGCTCGGCGGCCTCGCGGCGCCCGGGGTCGAGCCCGGCCGCGGATAGAAGCGCGCTTCGCGCCGCTCGTCCCACGCCCGGTTCGCGATGTCCATCTCCCACGAGGCCATGCACTCGTTCTGGGTCCGCACGATCTCCTCGATCATCTCGCGCGGGTCGCGATGGAAGGAAGCGTTCAGCAGCCGCTTGGCGTGCCCGTTGGCGGTGCGCGAGGAATGACAGGCGGTCTGCACGATGCGGCCGATCGTGTCGTCGACCTCGGACGGCTCGATCACCCAGTTGACCAACCCCATGGCCAGCGCGGCCTGGGGCGTGACGTTGTCGTTGAGCAGGGTCAGCTCCTTGGCCCGGCCGAGGCCCACGATGCGGGCCAGCCGCAAGATGGAGCCGTCCGGGATGAGCCCATGGCGGGTGGCTCCGAGCCCGAGCACCGCGTCGGTGGTGGCCACCCGCACATCGCAGGCCGAGGCCAGCTGCAGGCCGCCGCCGATCGAGTAGCCGTGGAGCACCGCCACCACGAGCGGGTCCATGTCCTCGAGCCGGTTCAGGGCCCGGATCCAGTTCCGGTAGAACGCCTCGTCGATCCCGCCGGCCGACAGCAGGGTGCGATCCATGCCCGAGCAGAACGCCCGCCCGGCGCCCCGCACGACCACCACCCACACGTCGCGATCGCGAGCTGCGGCGTCCGCGGCGTCGGCCAGCTGGGCGGACAGCGTGAGGTCGAGCGCGTTGAGCACGCGCGGGCGGTTGAGGGTGATGGTGGCGACGCCCTCCCGTGTCTGGTAGAGCACGCTCGGCTCGGCCATCCCGGTCACGCTCCGCGGTCGCCCAGGATCTCCCGGGCGATGACCATGCGCTGGATCTCCGAGGTGCCCTCACCGATCTCGGTGAGCTTGGCGTCGCGAAAGATGCGCTCGATGGGAAACTCGGTGATGTAGCCGGCTCCGCCGTGGATCTGCAGCGCGCGGGTCGCCGCCTTCATTGCCACCTCGGAGGCGAAGACCTTGGCCATGGACGCGGCCACCTTCGCGGGCCGGCCGCCGTCCTTGAGGGCGGCGGCGCGCAGGGTGAGCAGTCGCGCCGCCTCGACCTCGGTGCCCATGTCGGCGATCATCCCCTGCAGCCCGTTGAACTCGGCCAGGGTCTTGCCGAACGCGGAGCGCTGCTTCATGTACTTGAGCGCCTCGTCGAGGGCGCCCTGGGCCAGGCCCACCGCCATCGCGGCCATCGCGATGCGGCCGCCCTCGAGCACCTGCATGGTGTTCACGAAGCCCATGCCGCTCTCGCCCAGGAGAGCCGAGACGGGAACGCGCACGTGATCGAGGTGCAGCTCGGCGGTGTTCGAGGCGTGCAGCCCGAGCTTGCGGTAGGGCTTGCCGGCCGAGAAGCCGGTCATCCCGCGCTCGAGGATGAAGGCGGAGATGCCCCGGTGGCCGAGCGCGGGATCGGTCACCGCCATGACCACCGCGATGTCGGCCACCCCCGCGTTGGTGATGAAGGCCTTGGAGCCGTCGATCACGAAGTGGTCGCCGTCGGCCACCGCGCGGGTGCGCATGGCCGCCGCGTCGGATCCCGATCCGGGCTCGGTCAGGCCCCACGCCCCGAGCGACTCGCCCCGGGCGAGCCGCGGCAGGCAGGCGGCCTTCTGCTCGCGGGAGCCGAACAGCGCGATGTGATTCGTGCACAGGGAGTTGTGGGCCCACATCGTGATGCCCACCGAGGCGTCGACCCGGTTCAGCTCCTCGACCGCGAGGGCGTAGGAGACGTAGTCCAGCGCGGCCCCGCCGTACTCCTCCGGCACCAGGGCGCCGAGCAGGCCGGTGCCGGCGAGCTTGGCGAGGATCTCGTGCGGGAACTCGTGCGCCTCGTCGAAGTGACGGATGACCGGAGCCACCTCGCGCTCCGCGAAGTCCCGCGCGAGCGCGCGCACCTCCTGCTGCTCGGCGGTGAGCTCGAAGTTCATCGGGCGCGCGTGGCCGCCACGATCGCGATCGGGTACGCGATGACGTCGTTATGCCACGGCACGGATGTTGTCGCGGACGAAGCGGATGATGTCCTGGGTGGAGGTGCCGGGCGTGAACAGCTCCTTCACCCCGATGGCCTTCAGGGCCTGGATGTCGTCCTGTGGGATGATGCCGCCGCCGAAGAGGGCGATGTCGTCGGCGCCCTGCTCCTTCAGCAGGTCCAGCACGCGCTTGAAGAGATAGTTGTGCGCTCCCGAGAGCACCGACAGCCCGATCGCGTCCACGTCCTCCTGCACCGCGGTCGCCACGATCTGCTCCGGCGTCTGGTGCAGCCCGGTGTAGATCACCTCGAAGCCGGCGTCCCGCAGCGCGCGCGCCACGATCTTCGCGCCCCGGTCGTGCCCGTCCAGCCCGGGCTTGGCCACCAGCACGCGAATCCTTCGCTGGGCCATGAGTCGGCTCCTCTCAGTTCAGAAGCGCGCGGAGGCGCTCCCCCACCTTCATGATCTGCTCGCGGTTGCCCGGCACCAGCTTCCAGTCGAAGCCCTTGCCGTCGTTGTTCCAGCGGGGGATCAGGTGCAGGTGGAAGTGCAGCACCGACTGGAACGCGGCCGGCCCGTTCGCCTGCAGCATGTTCAGCCCGTCCGGCTTCAGCCCGTCGCGGATGGCCACCGCGACCCGCTGGGCGGTCGCCATCGCGGCCTGCAGATCGGTCACGTCGGCCTCGTAGAGATTGGCCGCGTGGGCCTTGGTGATGACGAGGCAGTGGCCCGAGTTGATCGGGTTGATGTCCATGAAGGCGATCGTCACGTCGTCCTCGAAGATCTTCATGGATGGGATCTGTCCGTCCCGCAGCTTGCAGAACACGCAGTCGGTCATCTCCGGGCCTCCGGTGGGGCGGTCTCGCGAGCCGCCTTGGCGATCAGTTCCTTCACTCAGATCGTCAGCGTCCAGCCGTCCGGGTCCGGCGCCTTGCCGTACTGGATCGCCACGATCGCGTCGTAGAGGCGCTGGGTGAGCGGACCGATCTCGCCGCGGTTGATCACCATCCGCTTGCCCTTGTAGGCCAGCTCGCCCACCGGCGAGATGACCGCGGCGGTGCCGGTGCCCCACACCTCCGCCAGCGTGCCCCGCCCGTGGGCCTCCACCACCTCGTCGATCGACACCTGGCGCTCGCTGACCGGCAATCCCCACTTGCGCAAGAGCGCCAGGGTCGAGTCGCGCGTCACGCCGGGCAAGATGGTGCCAGTCAGCGGCGGCGTGATGATCTCGTCGCCGATCTTCACCATGATGTTCATCGTGCCGACCTCGTCGAGGTACTTCCGGTGTACCCCGTCGAGCCACAGGACCTGGGTGAAGCCCTCGTGCTTGGCCTCGTCGCTCGCGAAGAGGCTGGCCGCGTAGTTGCCGGAGGTCTTGGCCCCGCCCACGCCACCGTCCACCGCCCGCACGTACTTGTCGACCACCAGGATCTTCACGGGGGCCATGCCTTCGGGGTAGTACGCGCCGACCGGAGAGAGGATGACGAAGTAGATGTAGGACTTGGCCGGCCGCACCCCGAGGAACGGCTCGCTCGCGATGATGGTGGGCCGGATGTAGAGGGAGGTGCCCACCGTGCTCGGCACCCAGTCCCGATCGATGTCGACCACCTTCACCAGCGACTGGAGCGCGAGGTCGGCGTCGAGCGGCGGAATGCACAGGCGCCGGGCCGAGGTGTTCATCCGGTCGACGTGCTTCTGGGGCCGGAAGAGCCGGATCTTCCCGTCGACGCCGCGGAAGGCCTTCAGCCCATCGAAGACCGCCTGCGCGTAGTGCAGGACGGCGGTGGCCGGATCCAGCGACAGCGGCCCGTAGGGCTCGATGCGCGGGTCGTACCAGCCCTTCTCCTCCTGGAAATCGGCCACGAACATGTGATCGGTGAAGATCTGCCCGAACCCCAGGTCGGCGTCCTTCGGCTTGGGCTTGCGGGTGCTGCTGCGGTTGATCCGGATCGGCTCGGTCATGGTTGGCTCCCCTCAGAAGATGATCGGCTCTCGATAAAGTCCGAACACCTTGCGATACACGTCGGCGATCTCGCCCAGCGAGACGTAGTCCTTCACGGCGTCCACCAGCACCGGCATGACGTTCTGGTCGTCGCGGCAGGCCTCGGTGAGCTGGCGGATCCGCTTCTCGACCCGGCCCGCGTCGCGCGAGGCCTTCACCCGCACCACCCGCTCGATCTGCTCCCGCTCGATCGCGGGGTCGATGCGGAGATATTCCACCGGCTTCTCGTCGGCCATCACGTACTTGTTCACGCCCACCACCGTCTTCTGGCCGCGATCGTCCATGAGCTGATAGCGGTAGGCCGCGTCCGCGATCTCCTGCTGGGGATACCCCAGGTCGATGGCCCGCACGATGCCGCCCAGCTCGTCGATCTTGCGAATGTAGTCCATCGCCTGCGCTTCCATCTGGTCGGTCAGGCGCTCCAGGAAGTAGGAGCCGCCGAGCGGGTCCGCGGTCAGGGCCACCCCGGTCTCTTCGGCGATGATCTGCTGGGTCCGCAGCGCCACCGTCACCGCCTCCTCGGTGGGCAGGGCCAGCACCTCGTCGTAGGAGTTGGTGTGGAGCGACTGGGCCCCGCCGAGCACCGCGGCCAGCGCCTGCAGGGCCACCCGGGCGACGTTGTTGAGTGGCTGCTGGGCGGTGGCCGAGACGCCCGCGGTCTGGGTGTGGGTGCGCAGGCGCATCGACTCCGGCTTCTTCGCGTGGAAGCGATCGCGCATCACGGTGGCCCAGATGCGCCGGGCCGCCCGCAGCTTGGCGATCTCCTCGAAGAAGTCGTTGTGGATGTCGAAGAAGAACGACAGGCGCGGCGCGAAGTCGTCGACGTCGAGGCCCCGATCGACGCCGGCCTGCACGTAGCCGAAGCCGTCGGCGAGGGTGAAGGCCAGCTCCTGCACCGCGGTCGAGCCGGCCTCCCGGATGTGGTAGCCCGAGATCGAGACCGGGTTGAAGCGAGGCACGTGCCGCGCGCAGAACTCGATGGTGTCCACCACCACCCGCACCGCGGACCGAGGCGGCGAGATCCACTCCTTCTGGGCGATGAACTCCTTGAGCATGTCGTTCTGCATGGTCCCGCCCAGCTTGTCCCAGCTCACCCCCTGCGTGTCGGCCAGCGCCAGGTACATGGCGAGCGCGACCGACGCGGTGCAGTTGATGGTCATCGACGTCGTGACCCGATCGAGCGGGATATCGCGGAACAGGACCTCGAAGTCGGCGAGGGTGGAGATCGACACCCCCTCGCGACCGACCTCGCCGCGGGCCCGCGGGTGATCGGCGTCGTAGCCCATCAGGGCCGGCATGTCGAAGGCGGTGGAGAGTCCGGTCTGCCCTTCCTGCAGGAGGTACTTGAAGCGGGCGTTGGTGTCCTCCGGACGGCCGAAGCCCGCGAACATGCGCATGGTCCAGAGCCGGCCGCGGTACATCGACGGATAGGGCCCGCGCGTGTAGGGGAACTCGCCCGGGTAGCCCAGCTTGTCGTCGTAGCGCCACCCGGGAAGGTCCTCCGGCGTGTAGAGCGGCTGCACCGGAATCCCGGAGAGGGTCTCGAACGGCACCTCACGCTCCGGCGCGCGCCGGACGAAGGGGCCGTAGCTCTCCTCCTCCCACCGATCCCTGCCCTGAGCCATGTCGGAACGCTCCTCAGGCCACCTGCGCGACGGCCCCGAGGAGCCGACGGGCGATGACCAGCTTCTGGATCTGCGACGTGCCCTCGTAGATCTGGGTGATCTTGGCGTCGCGGAAGTGCCGCTCCACCTGGTACTCCTTGATGAACCCGTAGCCGCCGTGTACCTGGATGGCGTCGGTGGTCACCCGCATCGCGGTCTCGGCCGCGAAGAGCTTGGCCATCGCGGCTTCGGCGCCGTACGTCGCCCCCGAGTCCTTCCTCCAGGCCGCGCGCCGCGTGAGCAGACGCGCCGCCTCGATCGTGGTCGCCATGTCCGCGAGCATCCACTGCACCATCTGGTGCTGACCGATCGGCACCCCGAAGCTCTTCCGCTCGCGGGCGTAGGCCACCGCCGCCTCGTAGGCGGCCGTGGCGATCCCGACGGCCTGCGCGGCGATCCCGATCCGGCCGCCGTCCAGCGTGGCCAGCGCGATCTTGAAGCCCTGCCCCACCGCGCCCAGCCGGTTGTTCGCGGGCACCCGGCACCGCTCGAACAGCAACTCCGCGGTGTCGGAGGCCCGGATGCCGAGCTTGTCCTCGGTCTTCACCACCGTGAAGCCGGGCGTACCCTTCTCCACCAGGAAGGCGGTGATGCCGCGACGGCCGGCCGCCCGGTCGGTCTGGGCGAACACCAGCGCCGCGGAGGCCTCGCGACCGTTGGTGACGAACACCTTGCGGCCGTCCAGGACGTAGCCGGCTCCCTCCGCGCGGCCCAGCGTGGTCTGGTTGCTCGCGTCCGAGCCCGCCTCCGGCTCGGTCAGCGCGAAGCAGCCGATCTTCTTGCCGGACGCGTACGGGGTGAGAAAGCGCGCCTTCTGCTCCTCGGTGCCGTGCGCCAGGACCGGATCGCAGTACAGCGAGTTGTTGACCGACATGATCACGGCGTGCGAGGCGCAGGCGCGGGCGATCTCCTCGACCGCGAGCGTGTAGGCCACCGCGTCGCTGCCGCTGCCCCCGTAGCCCTCGGGCACCGCGATGCCCATGAACCCCAGCTCGCCCATTCGCGCCACCGTCTCGCGCGGAAAGTGTGCCTCGCGGTCGATCGCCTCGGCGATCGGGCGCACCTCTTTCTCGGCGAAATCACGGGCCATCTGCTGGATCATGGCCTGCTCCTGCGTGAGGTCGAGGTGCACCGGCTCTCCTATTTCTCCAGGAGGCTCTTGAATTCTTGCGTGAGGAGGGGCGCGACTTCGAAGAGGTCGCCGACGATGCCGTAGTCGGCGATCTTGAAGATGGGGGCCTCCGGATCCTTGTTGATCGCGCAGATCACCTTCGAGGTGCGCATGCCGGCCAGGTGCTGGATCGCGCCCGAGATGCCGAAGCCCAGGTAGAGCTTCGGCGAGATGGTGCGACCGGTCTGGCCGATCTGGAAGCGATGCGGGCGCCATCCGGCGTCGACGGCCGCGCGCGAGGCGCCGACCGCGGCGCCGATCACCTTGGCCAGATCCTCGAGGATGACGAAGTTCTCCGGCCCCTTGAGCCCGCGGCCGCCCGACACGACGATCTCCGCCTCGGTCAGCTCGGGCAGGCCGGTGGACGCCTCCTGCTTGCGCTCCACCAGCTTCATGCGCTCACCGGGAATCGTCACGCTCGGCTTCTCGACCGCCGCGCTCGCTCCCGCCTGGGCCTCGGCGGGTCGGAACACGTTCGGGCGCAGGGTGGCCATCCACGGCGTCTTCGACCACGTCATCTTCGAGAGTAGCTTGCCCGCATAGATCGGGCGGGTGGCCACCAGCGTGCCGCCCTCGGCGGCGAGCCCGGTCGAATCGGCGGAAAGCCCCGCGCCGAGCCGCGCGGCCAGGCGAGCCATGAACTCGCGCTGCCGCGTGGTGACCGGCGCGAAGATCGCCTGCGGGGACT